>JBHLKV010000293.1:0-2516 GCA_048886305.1 Candidatus Hodarchaeota archaeon | reverse complement strand
AATACAATCTAGAGTATATTTAAATTATAGAACCCCAAAATGGTTGCCTGATTAGAATGAAGAGAATTGTATTGTTTTCGATTTACAATATACCATATTAAAAGAGGAAGAAGTTTTTGGTAAAAGAAATGACTTATTTAAAATTATATTTGAGATTAATGAAATTAAAAATATCGAAGCTTTATTCGATGAATCTGACAGAAATTTATTATTATTTGATATAATTCATCGTGTACCAAATATAAATGAAGAAAAAATCAACTTTCATAGTCTTGCTTTAATTAATAAAGATTTAGAAAACTTAAAATTTATTCACGCAACCGATTTACATATTGCCAGAAGGAATGATTTCATATCAAACTTTTTAAAACATAAAGCAAGAGATAAGGTCAAAAAGCAGAATAAAGTTAGTAAAATTCCTCGTACAGCTAAGGGATCTATATTAAAGAGGGATTTTGAATTTAAAAAGGGATTTCAATTATACAGATTTAACGAACTCCGTACAGCAAAGTATAATTTTAATTATCATCTAAGGAAGCTAATTAGTTTCGCAAATGATAATCAAATTGATTTTATTCTATTTGGTGGTGATTTAGTAGATTATGTTGAACCAGCTAATTTTGATGAGGATTATAAAAATAATTTTCATGTTTTATTTGATATTCTATTAGGGTTGAATAAAGGTTTAAATAAACCTCCATTTTTAGTTAAGGATAAGGAATATATAAATAAGAAAGAGATTCTATGTCCCATATTCACTATTCCAGGAAATCATGATTATCGTAGAGGATATTATAATATCAAACTAGGTAATATTCATAAAATTTTTGGAGTTACCAGAAAGGATATAAAAAATTATGAGGATTACAAAGATTTTAGTTATATGAAAGCGCTATATTCAAAACGCAGATTTTTAAAGGACTATTTAGGATTTTTCAACCCTAATTTAAACTATAAAGTAAAGATTGGCAATTTGAATATCATATTTTTTGATACGGGCAGGGATTCTATCGCGGATATCCATGATCTTATTAGAGGTGCTCCCAGCACAAGAGGGCTAAAAGATTATCAAATAGATTTATTGAGAGCATATGTAAAATTATGCAAAAATGAAAAAATAATTATTTTAATGCACACACCTCCAGTTTCACCAAACTTAAGTATACTTAAGAGGAGAAAATATAGAAAAAAATTGAAATTAAAATATAGGAAGCTTAAATGGTCTGATTTCTATGAAGATAATATAAAAAAAAAATTAGGAAGCTCAAGATTAGATACCCTTTTTAATTTAAAATATGAAACCATTATGTATAACTGGCCGGATCTATTAAGAATACTTACCGGATCCGATAAAATTATTAAAAGAAAAGTGGATGTAATTTTATGTGGCCACACTCATACCATTAAAGAATTCAGGTTAAAAGAAGCTAAACAGGTAGAGGCAGAAAGCTTAAGTATAGGATATCTTATTACTCCTATTTTTATCGATGTTCCTTGTGAAGTCTATACAGATAAATATAGAGACTATTTCAATAAATTCGAAAATCCAATGGATTTAAAAATATGGTTCGATGTAAATAAACCTTTTATTTTTCAATCGCAAGCACTTGGACCTATAAATGGTCAATTTCAGAGATTTAAACCTCCAGGTTTTCGCTATATTGAAGTTAAAAACAATGAAATAGTAGAAATTAGTATTTACTCACTACATTTAAAAGAATTTTAAGTGATAAAACTAATTGTAAAATCTTTTACACTTCATTAGTTTTCATCAGTTCTAAAACTTCATTGTAAGTTGTATCTGGCATTGGACCAAATGTTTGAACTTTTAATGCTCCTACAGCGTTAGCAAATTTAGCTGTTTTTTCTAATTCCCAACCCAACAAATACCCCACCATGAATGCTCCTCCAAAAGAATCTCCTGCTCCAGTAGGATCAACTTGATTCACTTTAAAACAAGAGATTTTTACTCCATCCAAGTTTTCAGAAGAAAACAATGTGCATCCTTCTTTTCCTTGCTTTAACACAACCAATTCAGGTCCCTTTTCTAATAATTTAATACTGGCTTCTTTCTCATCTTTAACACCAGCTAACATTACTGCTTCTTCTCCACTTGGCAATAAAATATTTGTTTCTTTTAATACAGGTTCACAAATTTTATTTACAATCTTCAAATCAAGCATCTCAGGTCTTATATTTGGGTCAAATGAAATAATAACACTTGGATTCTTTTGTTTAGCTATTTTTATTGCCTTATAACATGCTTCACGTGAAGTTTTACTAATGGATAGGGCGCTACCCATTATATGCAAATTTTTTATTTTTGAGAAATAACTCCCTTTTATATCATTAGGAGATGTTTTTCCAGCTGCTCCAGCTGCAAATATAAACTTACGTGAGCCATCAGAACAATATTGATTGAATGCTATTCCCGTATTTGTATCTTTTAGGACTCTTATTTGAGAAATATCTACTCTATCATTTTTTAATTTATTAATAATACATTCTCCAAATTC
>JBHLKV010000292.1:0-2604 GCA_048886305.1 Candidatus Hodarchaeota archaeon | reverse complement strand
TAGATTTTTTGACAGCAAAAAATGGAGCGGTCCAGATACCCCCCTTGAATCCTGACTGTTTGATATTATCGAATAGCCACCATAAGCCATTTGAAAATTTGGCATTAATTACATTAAAATCTCCTATCTCGGTAAAGTATCCATCATCTAATAGTATAAAATCAATCGGCAAAATTTCTTTATTTTTTGTAAAAAATTCTAAGTTTTTGATTAAATCTTCCTGAGTTATTTTTGTATAATAATAATACCAACTACACCAACCGATTGGCACTATAGTATTTCTTTTTTCTTTAATAAAAGCTTTAACCATTTTAGCATAATCAATCAATCCTTCATAACCACGATTATTATTTTTAACACAAATAAATAATTCTTCAGAAGAACTGATTGATGATTCATTTAATTTTACTCCATCCATACAGCCAAAAGCAGTAAATAATTTAAGATCTTCTGAGTTTTGATAATCTAATATTATTCTGGTGAATTGATCTTTGAAAGTTACAAAACCTACAATTAAAGTATTTTTAGAATGTAAATCAGTAATAGCTGTGCAATATTCACTATAAAACCTTCCTTCGATTGCATAATCCTGGTTATCATACATTAAATTAAATATTTCTGCTGATGGACCCTTATTGTCTTTCTCATTACCAAAAAATAGTCTGCAAGGACTCCAACTCTGAAATCCGTTTTTAAACCATGTTATATTTTTTAGATTTGTTGGATTATTATTTTTAGATAACCACAACTTACTATTTTTAATAGTTAAAGGAGCTAAACTATGGACTGCTAATTTATTTTTAGTTTTATCATTAATATCTATTAATCTAATTAAAATAAAATGCTTATAATCATAAATCTTAAACTGGATTTTATATAATACTTCTTCTTCTTTCTCAGGTATTAAATCAAAAACAAGGCTTAACCCTGACCCGATTGAATCATTGATCTTTTCAACTTGACTATTAAATGAATAATTTGTAGATCTATATTCTAGTATATGATCAGTATCAAGCTTATAAAAATTCAGTGAGGAATAGCAATCATTAAGGGAACATATAATTTCGTTATCTAATTCAAAATAGATCCCGAATTTTCCTTGATTTTGTCCTTTCTTGTAAAATTTAAAGCCAACAATTCCATTATTTACTGCAAAGATCTCTTTATCATTTCTAATAATATCTAACAAAAATAATACCTCTCATTTCATAATCAAGTGATTTAAATACAGCCTAAAACAATAAAATTAATAATTTATTGTGCTTGATTAATTTCTTCTTTATTAAAATTAAAAGGGGGAAATTCTTTCCTTTTACTAAAATGTTCCTTCAATATGCTTTTTAATTCATTAAAAGGTTGAAGATTTCCTGAAAAGGGAGTATTCGTTTTTTCTTTTATTTCAGCATCTAACATTTTCTCTACATCTACAATCTTTTCAAGATTCCCGTCAGAAAGCATATTTAAAAAATAATCATTTTGATATTTTTTAAAGGTTAGAAAGCGATAATGTTGGAATCCTAATTTAACTGCAATCCATCGAGGTACAGCACCTGTATTCCCTTGAGTATTGGCAGCAATAGCTTCGATTCTTGCTGTAAGCATTGATTCTTTCATTTCTAATTCTTCATATGGATTTTCATAATCTCCAGGGACTTCAATATTTAACTCATCATCACTTAATAAAAGGGAAATTACACCGATGGACATGGAAGATAGACCAAGATAATCAACTCTGATTGTATCCTCTACATAACCAAGGTCCTCATCTCCAAATACTTCTTGTAAATTAACATACGCTTCTAATATGGATTTCATAATAGGTCGAAAATCCTTCTTAAGAAATTTTTTCTCAGGTTCACTCAAATTATCAACATCTTTTTCTCTAACTAAGTTTTCAAAATCTCTTGATATATGTTTTAAAACCCATTCACCTTTTTTATCAGGAAATTTGCCATAAACTAAATAAATAATATTATTTTGTTCGTAAAATTGACATTTCTCTTGTTCATTATTTTCTTCTGAAATAAGAAGCATTTTATCTAAAACTCCACCTAAAACACCAGTGGCTATAAAATCTAAGTTATTTGTTAATTCTAAAAGATACTCATAATTTTTATTATTATAATAAAGTGGAGTTCGATCTTTTGAGGTAATACCAATTAATTTTACGTATTCTCCTTTAGTTAATTCAATTTTATTACTCTCTAAGTCAATATGTAATGTTTTTTTTTCTTTAAGTCTTGCTCCTTTTACTTTAGTAGTAACCGTTTTAGTTTTAGTTTCAAATTGTTTAGGTTCAGTCTTTATCTGATCATTTTCTGAAAGATAATCATATAAATCAGCAAGAAACGTTCCACATTTAGGACACAATGAATCCTTAGGATAAGGTTTTACAAGTCTATATTTACATTTCTTGCATACAATCTCATCTTTTCTTTTATCTGAATGGAATAATAACTTTGGAATAAATATCAACTCATTTTAAGGATTATAAATACTTTTTCGCAATTTCATTGAAAGCTTCTAAAAATTTATCATTATCTTCTTTTTTCCCGATTGTTATTCTAAGATAGTTATATAGGCCTGGTTTACTAAAATGTCTTA
>JBHLKV010000291.1:0-2621 GCA_048886305.1 Candidatus Hodarchaeota archaeon | reverse complement strand
TAATTCTTCTAGTGTATAATCTCCCGTGGAAAACACCGTATTAGTTGGTTTTGGCATAGTAATTCCTGCATTCCCCGTTGATTCTTGAGTCTTTTTGGAAAGTGATGTATTTGTAAAATACTGATTTAGAGTTCCTTTATCAATTAATAAAGTTTTCTTTCTTGGAGTCAATTCATCATCAAATGGTGTACTACATATTCCATATTCTTTAGTTCCGTCATCCCACACAGAAATTATTTCATTTGCTATTTTATCTCCTACCTTTTTTCCTACTAACCATGCAAGACCCATTTTTTGTACATAATAATTCATAGCTATGGCAGGAGTAGGTGCTTGTAACTCTGTGGAAACTTTAGGATAAATAATAATGTTATAAATCCCCGGTTTTCCTTTTTTCCATCCAATTGATTGCTTACAAATCATCCCCGCTTCCTCACCTGCTCCAATTGGATCAAATCCCTGATTTAAATGTGTGGAACATGTTAAAGCTTCACCAGTTGCGTACATATCTTCAGCGAATGCTCTTATTCTAAAATTAAGATATGAATTTTTATATTTCCCTTCTTGACCTTTACTATTTTTTAGAAAAACTTCAGCATTACCATAAAAGAACGAACCTGCTACTCTTTTTGCCCCATTTGTTATAGCAGCATTAGTAGCTTCTCCGACGAGATCAATTGCTTTTTCTTTCAAATTAACCACATTGTCATCGAAGATTTTGCTTTGAATTTCACTATCATATATAAATGGTCCTTCAGGTAATCTCTTATAATTTGTATTAATTTTCAAAATGTTTAACAATTTTTCACAGTTTTTCACAGTTTTCTCAATTATCTTAGGATTTAATTCATCAATAGTAATGTCTATTGTCCTTCTTTTTTGAGTAAGAAATAGCTCTAATTTAACATTGTCCCAGACCTTATTTATGTCAATTTGACTTTCAGAAAACCTAATTTGATTTTTTAATTCAATAATTCCTTTAATAGCCCAGTCTGTGCAAAAATGCTCAATTTGATTTTTAACAAGCTTTATAGCATTATGTAACATCTCATTTTTTTCGCTCATTAAATCACCTCAAGTTAATCTAATTTTTCTCAATCGAATATAGGGACCACCAGTCCATACAGGACATCCTTGACCCGGTTCTGATTTCCCACAGAACGCACCTTGCCACTCCATGGTTTCGCTTTTACCTTGTGCGTCAATACTATGAAATAAACCAGGAGAAGTGATTTCGAGACCCGGTTTCAATACTAAGATATTACTGATTTCACCATTCTCAATTAAATATGCTTCTTGACCAACATACTTTGATTGTAATCTTTTATCATCAATATTCCATTCAGTAAAAGATTCCATAAAGATACCCAATTTAATATCCTCCACCATTTCTTCTAAAGAAAAATCTCCAGGAGTAAAAAATGTATTTGCCATCCGAATAATGGGTTCTCTATCATAAGAAACTGCTCTTGCTGCAGCATTACTCTGAATTCCAAATACTGCAGCAGTTTCTCGATTTTGGAGCATTTCATTAAATAATCCATTTTTTATTAATTCTCTTCTCCGTGCTTTTACACCCTCATCATCATACAAATAAAAACCATAAGAACCTTCAATAGTAGGATCTTCATATATATTTACGCATTCATTTCCGATTTTATAGCCAATCTCATGTTCTCTTAAATAAGACTCACCTGCTTGAGCACCTTCTCGTCCCAAGATTCTATCAGCTTCATGAGGATGTCCGCAGTTTTCATGAGCAATGATTCCTGCTACATTAGGACCAAGAATGATGTCTATTTCTCCTTCAGGTGATTTTTTTGCTTTTGTTACAATATCTCCTAATACTTTTACTTTTCTTAAAACCTTTTCTTTAAGATTCCAGGATAACAGCTCATCCCACCCTGAAGTTGTTGCATAAGTAGACATCGATTGCTCATTTTTTTCACCAGGTTTAATACCTATTATTATTGGAATAAACGCCACTCGAGGAACATGCCCAGATATTTTAGATCCTTCACTATTAATAAAATATGTATCTCGTTGTTCAGTGATTAAAACAAAAAGATGGATGAATTCTATAGGGAATTTTTCCTTGAAAATATTAACAAAATCTTGAAGAAAGTCGATCTTTTCTTCTAGAGATACATCCATGGGATTGATTTTATATTTACTTTGCCAATTGGTCTCATACACCTTCTCATCACTCATTTTAATAGGGATTTTCCTTTGTCTACTGCTCCTTTTTGCATTTCTGTAAGCATGTTCTACACCCTCTTTTATTGATTGTTTAGTCAGTTGATTAGTAGTCGCCATTCCCATCCCACCATTTACTAAAAGACGGATATTTAGTCCTGTTTTACGAGCGAAAGCATCTGAAGTAAGTTCTAAAGGTAGATTACCGATATGCAATTTTCCGTTAATAAAAGTTATAGTATCAGTATAATTGGATTCCAATCTAACTTCAGCATAATCACAAGTCCTTCCATTAGATTGTGAATAATCTAAAGCAAAGTCAGCTAACTCCTTATTGATTTCCATATCAAATCATACAAAAATTGTTTTATAAATAATTTAGAATATAATACAAATTAAAATAATAACTTCAATATTAAGAATAA
>JBHLKV010000290.1:0-2625 GCA_048886305.1 Candidatus Hodarchaeota archaeon | reverse complement strand
CCACATCTCATAATTCTTTCTAAACTCGCTTGTAGTTCAATATTATAACGTTCACAGAGCTGAAATACCTTATAGATCATTTTTTCAGGTCCGCATGAATAAACAATTAGATTAGATAAATCGGATTTTGAATAATTTTTAATTAGATTTTCAAAAGTCTCAGAAGCGATACTTCTTACTCCATAACTACCATCATCTGTGCAATAATAAAATTCTGAAATATTTTGATTATATAACTGAAAATCATTGATAAACATTAGCTCTTTTTCAATTTTCGCTCCTTGAATGAGGATAAAGTGATAACCTATTCTTAATAATTCAGATGAGAGCCATTTTATGGGAGCCATGCCAATTCCCCCACCAATTAAAATTATTTTTTTTGATTTATTAGTTGGAATTTGAAAATAATTACCTAAGGGTCCTCTTACACCAATATAATCGCCTATAGCTAAATTATGTATAGCGTTTGTACATTCTCCAACATTTTTTACTGTAATAGACCAATTTCCATTATTATCATAACCAGAAATTGACATAGGGACTTCATCTACTCCTGGAATCCAGATCATTATGAATTGTCCCGGTTTTGGAGTGACATAATCTTTATTTTCCTTCTTCAGGTTAAAAAATATAGTTTTAACACCATTACATTCATCAATAATATTGTCAACTTTTACAGTTCTAATTATGTTTTCAGTCAAAATCTGGCACCTCTTGCGTTTTGAACTGATGAGCTAAACCCTTTACGTCATTTATCGATGTATATTGGTGTTTTTTGAGGTATTGAATTATTCCTTCATTGATTTTCTTAATAATCTCAATTTCTTTATATAAGGCAGTACCTATTTGAACTGCTGAGGCTCCAGCTAAGAAAAATTCAATAACATCCTCCCATGAATCGATCCCTCCACAACCAATTATAGGAATTTTCAAGTTTTTATACAAATCATACACTTTTTTAACAGCTATTGGATGTATTGCTTTGCCTGATAGTCCGCCACTTCCATGAGATAAAATAGGTCTTTTTGTATTCACATCTATTTTCAATGCTGTTAAAGTGTTTATGGCAACAACTCCATCAGCACCTCCTTTTTCAGCAGCTAAAGCAATATCTCCTAAATCCGTTACGTTAGGGTTTAATTTCACGAAAAGCGGGACTGATAAATGATCTTTTAGATATTTTACTACTTTATAAGTTAAATCTTTATCAATTCCAATAGAAGCGACTTCAGCATGGGGGCATGAGATATTAATTTCAATAGCGTCAGTTCCAGCCTTTTCAGCTTTCATTGCAACATCAAGGTAGTTCTCCTTTGTATCTCCAAATACACTAACAATTAAAGGAGTATCATTTTTTTTTATTTCTTTAATTTCTGGAATAAAATTATCGATCCCAGGATTCCCAAGTCCAACACTATTCATAAAGGTTCCAGAATATATTTCTATGATAGAGGGATTTTTATAGCCTTTTCTTGGTCTTGGTCCGATCGATTTGGTAGTTACAGCCCCAGCTCCAGCATTAATTACTCGCTTCATGGAAGAAAAAGATACTCCTAAAATCCCTGATGCTAAAATTATTGGAGATTTTAGTTTTAAACCAGATAGATTAATTTCTAGCATTTTTTAAAAGAAAATAATGATTATAATTTTATAATAATTATTAATGAAGATTAAATAAAACAGATTAAAAATAGAATAATGAGATCTTACATTGCAGATACGTTAATTGGAATTTTTGCATTTGATGAAACTGGAAATATTTTGAATTTTATTGATTTTAATGGTGATAACGCCAAAATCATTGAATTTTATAACGCCATCGAAAATGATGTGATTTTGAAATCATATGAAGATTTCTTATTGGAATTAAGTAATTCTGGTTTTAATGAATTTATTTTTGATAATAAAAAGCTAGAATTATTAACATCAACAATTTTGGGATATAATACGATATTTAAAAATTTGTCAATAGAATTGAAGAATTTTCGCTTAACATTGGAACACCAATTAAAAAAAATTGGGATTGATAAAACTCAAAACGAAATACTTAAACAATATAAAGAGATAAGTGAGCAATTAACAAAAACAAAAGTAAGTCAAGCAGGAGGAAAAGCTGATATAATTATAATACAAATAATTGCCACATTAGATATCATTAAGAAATCACTAAATTTGTTTTCTGCCCGGCTAAGGGAATGGTATGGTCTACATTTTCCTGAATTAACAGATAAAATAATTGATGATGATATTATGTTGGTAAGTTTAGTATCAACTTTAGGTTATAGAAATAAATTTACTTTAGAAAATTTAAAAAAATTTAATCTTAAAGAATGGACAATTGAAAAGTTAACAAAACAAGCTTTAGAATCTATGGGTGCCGATATTGATCTCACAATTATACAAAATTATGCCCAACAAATTATTTCTTTAGATCAATATAGACAAGAATTAGAAATATTTTTAGAAGACTTAGTCGAAAAAACAGCTCCAAATGTTAATGCAATCGTAGGATCTTTGATCGGAGCAAAATTAATTGCAAAAGCAGGGAGTTTAAGAAAGTTAGCATTTATGCCAGCATCTAGAATTCAACTATTGGGTGCTGAAAAAGCCTTATATCGCTTCCTT
>JBHLKV010000289.1:0-2626 GCA_048886305.1 Candidatus Hodarchaeota archaeon | reverse complement strand
CCTCTAAAAACTGATATATCATTTGTTTCTTTATAATACATATAAGCTAAATTAGCTTTTGTACCTGCTCCATCAGAATGAAAAATAGAGAAATAATCATCTCGATTGTGAACATCTCTAACAATTTTACAAAAAGCACCGGGAAATAATCCCTTATCGATAGATTCAATTGCTTTATGGACCTCCTCCTTTTTGGATGAAACACCTAACTGAGAATAAATGTCTTTATTGTTATTCATTTTAAAAATTATATTTATTTTTAAGAACTTTTATTAAATTTTCCGTTTGAACAATTGCTTTGCCAATATATTTATGAGGATCTAATAATTCGTCCAGTTCTCCCTTAGTAAATTTATCTCTAATCTTATTATTTTCAAGTAGAATATCTTTAATCAATCGATCTTCTCTTTTAGATTTAATAGCGGATTTTCGTAAGATTTCATGCGCTTCTTGCCTTCCTATACCTCTAGCAACTAAGTTCACCATTATTTTTTCAGCTAAACAAGCTCCTTTTGTAAGGTTAAGGTTCTCTTCGATTTTATCAATATCAAATTCGATAGCTTTTAAATTATTGGTCAATTGTTTTACCATAAAATCTAAAAATATAAAATTTTCAGCAAAGATGATTCTTTCATTTGCTGAATTTGTTATATCTCTTTCATCTTCAAGTATAACGTTATCTAATGCAGGAATTACATTTGATTTAAGGATCCTTGCTAGACTACAAATTCTTTCAGATTTATGGGGATTACGTTTTTGTGGCATTGTTGAACTGCCTACTTGGGTTTTTTTGAACGGTTCAAACATTTCGGATATTTCAGTTCGTTGTAAAATTCGAAATTCAGTAGCAATTTTTGCCAAAGTTTGACCAATTAAAGCAGTTAGAAATATTACTTCAGCATGGCGATCTCTTTGAATTATTTGATTTGCAATTAGAACAGGATTTAGACCAAGTTCTTTCATTACTTCTTCTTGTAACTCAACGCCATAATCTCCAAAACTCGCCATAGTTCCAATTGCTCCTGACATTTTGCCATAAGAAATACACTCAATTACCTCATTTAAGCGATCAAGATGTCTATTTATTTCATAAGCCCATACTCCAAACCTCATACCATATGTCATAGGTAGTGCATGTTGTCCATGTGTTCTTCCAATACAAATAACATCTTTATTTTTGTCCATTAAAGAAATTAATTCCTTCAATAAAAGTAATAGGGATTTTTTGATATTTTGTAACGCCTCCTTTATCTGTAAGGCTAATGCTGTATCTTCGATATCATAACTAGTTGCCCCTAAATGAATATATTTACCCGCATCACCTTCACATTGTTCTGTTAATGCTTTTACCATAGCCATTAAATCGTGATGTATTTCATTATCGATTTCTTTAACACGCTCTAACTTTACATATTTTAAATTTGCTTTTTTATTAATTTCTTCTGCTACTTCTTGAGGTAAATTGCCAAACTTTGCATGAATTTTTGCTAAGATGCTCTCTACTTTTAACCAACTTTCCAATTTTTTCTCTTCTGTGAATAACTCAGCAATCTCAGTGCGATAACGGGTCTCAACCGGATGAACAAATTTATGGCTCATATAACTCAACTTTTCTCTTTCTAATTTAAATTAAGTAAAATTTTAATATTATCCTTTTTATTAAAAAGCTGATATCTTATTTGGTTAGGATTACCAATTTATGCTTTAATTAGTAGAATATTCAATCCTTAATAATGAATTCCTATGTATTCTATATAGCAAATCACTAAATTTTTTATCTTAATGGAATTTTAAATCTTTGTATCTTTCTGTTAGATGGAATGCAGAATACTCAGAAATATTATTTCTATAGATGTTACCATTGCGGAGAATGGTATTATGTGAATAAAATAATAAAAGCAAAGAAATGTTGGAAGTGTAATCGTTCATTCCAATTTAAAAATTCAGCAAAGTTCTCAAAAAAGTGTACACTTTCTCAAGCAACTAAATATATAAAGCATTTAAAAGAGAAAGCAGAAAACTAAAATTTAAGAGAATATCAAAAAGGAGTGTATAAGAAATTATTTGAATATTTTTAAGAATAAAATTCTTTAATTTAGTATTATTCAATCTTTTTATTAGATTTGTTTTTTTTTTTAGTCTCAATGCAAAAACTATTAGTAGCTGTGAACAATGGAAATTGCTGATGAATTAAAAATATATGATGAGAGTTTGGTTAAAGAACTTACAAATTTAGCTAGAAACAATATTGAATACTGGGATATTAGAACGACTTTAAATAATGGAACTGTTTTAAGTTTCACAAATCAACGAAGTAAAGAAATCAGCTCCTATGAGACTTTAGAATGCGGAATAAGAACGTTTATAAACGGTGGATGGGGTTTTTGTGTCTTAAAAAAAATAGATAAAAATAATATAATAGATGGTTTTTTAAAAGCGATAAAATTAGCACGGAAATCACAATCTCTATGTAAATTTCAATTTAATATAAAAGAAAGTAATCCTCTTAATAAAAAGTTTAAAACTAAAAGTCTAAGGAATTTGGAAAACATTGATATTAAAGATAAAATTGAAATTGTAAAAATCCATGAGGATATTTCTTCAAAATATTCTAAAGAAATAAAAA
>JBHLKV010000288.1:0-2637 GCA_048886305.1 Candidatus Hodarchaeota archaeon | reverse complement strand
TTGAAAAAGCCCTTGAACACATTAAGAAAATAAAAGTCGAAAAAGTAAAAGTCAATCTCAGAGAAGAGGCAAAGAAAGCTTCAGATTTATATAAAAGCATGAATTTTAAGAAAGTATTTGAGGTTTTAGAATTAGATTTATCTAAATAATCTTTCTGAGATATTGATGCCAGTATTTCGATATGCTTATATTATTAGCTATATACTTCTAATTTAAATTCTATAATCATATTATATATTGAAAACCAATTCGATTTAGGATTATACATATGGCTGACTCCAAAGATGAATTAAGTCGCGTAGAAAGCCTTATGGAAGGTGCAAATTTCATTGAAGCTTTAAAAATCCTCAATCAATTCGATGAAATAGAAAAGCTCTCTCCACATGAACGTGTTTTATGGTATATCCTCAAAAGTAGGTGCTTAAATCGATTGGGAAAACCTGAATATGCGCTTAAGCTCACTGAAGAAGTTTATAAGGAAAGCCAAAGACTAGGAGATCCTATCAAAATCTTTGATCTCTTAATTGAAATTGCGGAAGCTTTTTCGGGGCTTTGGAGAGTTGATGAGTTCTGGAATATATTTACAGAAATTGAATCTCAATTCAAAAAAATCAGTCAAAAACCTTCAAAAGACTTTAAAAGGAGATTAGCATCTGTATTATCTATGAGAAGTATAAATCATCGAGAAAGAATGGAATTTAATAAAGCTATAGAATGTGCAGAACAAAAGCATAAATTAGAAGAAGAACTCGGTAATAAACACGAAATTGCCAGATCGCTTTTTTTAATTGGAATCTCCTCTTGGTCAAAAGGTGAATTGGATCGTAGTTTAGATTATTTTCAAAAAAGCTTAGAACTTGAGGGAGCTGGTTTTAATCAAAATATTCATTTCTGTTTGGGGATAATAGGATCTATTTATGGTGTCAAGGGAGAATTCAAAAAATGTATTGATTATATAAGGAGATCATTATCACTTGCAGAAGAACTAAACAGTAAAACATGTTTGGCATACTCTTATTTATGTTTAGGAAATGATTATTGTAAAATGGGTGATCTCGGTTTGGCTCAAGAAAATCTAGAGAAAAGTATTTCAATTATAGAGGATTCAAACGAGGATTATTCATTTTTCGGACCATATCATGTTGCTACTAGTACAATGATAGAAGTAGCAGTTGATAAGGGAGATCTTGGACTAGCACAGCAATATTTGGAGCGCCTTAAAGTGTTGAAAAGTAGTGGTAAAATACAAAGTAGTTATATTTATAATTTTTACCCAATTAATAAAGCAATGGTAATGAAAAGAAGCCCTTATGTAAGACAACGTAATAAAGCAGAAGAGATACTGAAACAAGTTCTTAAAGAACAAGAACATTTTGCGATAAGAATGTATGCATTATTAAACTTAATTGATTGTCTGTTAATTAAATTAGAAAATACAGGAGAATTAGAAATATATGAAGAGATACAAACCTATATTTCTTCTTTATTAGATCTCTCCGAAAAAATGAATTCTTACTCACTATTGGCAGAGACTCTTTTGTTACAAGGGAAATTAGCACTATTAGTTTTAGATACTACAAGAGCAAGACAGTATTTAACAAAAGCCCAAGAAATCGCTGAGAAATATGGATTTAAACGCTTAGCTATGCATACATCTAATGAACATGATATTTTGCTAAAAACAATGAATTTGTGGGAGGAATTAAAGGATTCAAAAGCACCCCTGGCTGAACGCTTGAAATTGTCCCGCTTTAATGACGAGCTTGGACGCATGCTTCGAAAGCAAGCTGTGAAACCGAAGAAACTGCAATCTGAAATGCCCGTCCTCCTTAACATTATGACACAACAGGGTGATATCTTGTTATCAAGCCCCTTCACAGCGGATATGACTATTGATAATGCTCGCTTTGGTGAGTTTCTCGCCGCTTTTAATACTTATAGTGATCAAATCTTTTCTGAAGCGTTTGATCGAGTCAAATTCGGGCAGTATACGGTACTCATTAAGCCAGTGAACGGATTTTCAGTTTGTTATATGTTCCAGGGTCAGACGTACAGTGCTAAACAAAAATTAACTCATTTTTCTGAGGTCCTTAATAAAGACTCAAACATCATGGAAATATTAAAAAATGCTGATAAAAAGAGTGAAATCATAAAAGCAAATGAAAATCCTGCTGTAGAGCAACTTATAACAGAATCATTCTTGTCAGATCCAGAAGCATTTCAATTACCATTTAAAGCATATTCCGGAGATGAGCCGTTTGTTTTCGCTAGTTATGCTCACACTGACAAACTTCAAGTTTATCCAATAATTGATTATTTAGATAAAATTGGAGTAAAAGTTTGGTATGATGAAGGAATTCCTGCCAGCGAGAATTGGAAAAAATCTATCGTGGAGAATATAGAACGATGTGGCGCATTTCTCGTATTCATTACACCTCATATAATTGATTCTGAATATGTAAGAAAAGAAATTAGCTTTGCTTTGAGAAAAAAGAAGCCGTTTTTCAGTGTATACCTAAAAGAAACTAAATTACCTAGTGAATTAGAATTTGAAATAGCGGATATTCAATCTATAATGAAATATCTTATGCCAGAACCCGAATTCTATAATAAGTTAAAAGAAACCTTATATCCTGT
>JBHLKV010000287.1:0-2644 GCA_048886305.1 Candidatus Hodarchaeota archaeon | reverse complement strand
AGATATGAAGGTCCTAAAGGATCTCCAGGAATGCGGGAATTATCTATACCAGCTGCAATTCTTGTAGGTATGGGTTTAGGTGATTCTGTAGCAATGATAACAGATGGACGATATTCGGGGGCAACGATAGGTCCTTGTATTGGTCATGTTTGCCCTGAAGCAATTGAGGGAGGTCCAATAGCAATTGTACAAGATGGAGATATTATCGAAATTGATATTAATGATAGAAAATTGAAGTTATTAATTACAGAGAAAGAACTAGCACAGAGATTAAGAAACTGGACTAAACCAGAGCCAAAAATTACAACAGGATATTTAAATACATATAGAAAAACTGTAAGTTCTGCTAAGAAAGGAGCATATTTTAAATAAAATAAATTTCGAATTCTTAAAATGATTGAAGAAAATCGTATAAGGGAGAGTTTATCATCTTTTTCTTTCCCAAGATTATCTGGTACTAAATTTGAGAAAAAAAGTTTTAATTTAGTTAAAGAAAAGATTGAAGATTTAAATCTTAAACCTTCGGTTCAAACCTTTTCTTTCAGTACGTTTTACTCAAGAATTTATCCGAAAATGAGCGTAGTGTTATTATTTTGGCTTCATTTAACCTTATTTTTAAACATCTATTGGATTTTTACATTGTTAAGTCTATTTTTAAGTTTAATAATGCTTCTTTTGTTAATTATTTTTACAAGAAATCCAGAAAATATAAAATTTGGAAAGATATTGAATTCTCAAAATTTATACATAAAATTAACGAAGAAATTTAATGACAAAAAGAAAAGTATTAATTCTGATAAGAATATATTACTTTTTTCTCACTTAGATTCGAAAGGACAACTATTACCTATAAAATTTAGAATACAATTATATTTTATTTGGTCCTTTTCCTTTACTTTTGGGATTTTAATTAATACTATTAATTCTCTCATCTTTATGTCGGCGTTTTTATGGCTTTCTATTACAGGGGTAATAATTTTAGGAATAAATTTAATCTCAACAATTATCACTATAATTAATTCTACAAATAATAAATCTAAGGGAGCTATAGATAACGCATCAGGAGTATCTTGTGTATTAGAATTATTAAGATATTATTCAAATCCAGAATTCAGATTAGATAATTTTAATTTATGGTTTGTCTTTACGGGAGCAGAAGAGTCTGGTACAATGGGAATTAGAAATTTCTATAAGATTATAAAAGACTTCGATAGAGAAAGAACATATATTATTAATTTTGATGGAATTGCGAAAAGATTTATTCTATATGATCATGGTCTCCTTAATAATAAAAATTATAAGTCTTATCATTTTATTTCTGAAAACAAAGATATACTGAAACTGATAAGGGCACATAAGATCTATATTGGCACATACAGCGATGGTTTATTTCTTTTGAATAAAAAGTTTAAAGGCCTTGGTGTAGGTGATAAAAGTGGACAAATGTATATACATTCTATAAATGATACTATTGATAAAATAGACTCTAATGTTTTGAAAAAACTCTGTCAATTTATAACAATTTCTTTAAAAGATATTGATAAGTAACTCAAAATTAAAAAGTGTGGATTAACGATCCAATTGAATAATAAAGATTTAGGAACTGTTATAACCCCTCCATTAACAGCTAAGTATATTATATCACGGTTAGGTCAGATTAATGAGGACCAAAAAATATTAGACCCATGTGTAGGATCAGGTGTTTTTATTGAAGAGTTATTAGAAGTTGGGGTTAACAAAAATCAAATTTTTTCTTATGATATCAATCCAAGTTATAAAGATGACATAGAAAAACTAGGAGTGTCTTTTCAAACATACGATACTCTTTTATCTTTATACCCTGATTCGTATAACGAATTTGATATTATTGTTGGTAATCCTCCATACTTAAATAAAGCAAGTGAGTATGTTCGAAAAAATAAATTAAAATTAAGAAAAATTTATGGCAAAATAAATGCTCATGAAACTTATTCAATGTTTATAGTAAATAGTATATGGCGTTTAAAGATAGGAGGAAAATTAGGATTTATTACTAGCGATTCTTTTTTGACTTTAAGTACTCATAGAAAGTTAAGAAAGTTCATACTAGACAATTGTATCATTAATGAATTACTTCTAGCACCAAAATATTTATTTTCTAATCAAAAAGTGAGTACAAAACCAGTAATACTCATTTTAACAAAATATCCAGGAATAAAATTCAAAAAAAGCAGACAAGAAAATCGAATGAGAATTATACCAAGACTAAATAATGAACAAGAATATTTGAAACCCAAAAATGTAAGAGAAATTAAACAAATAAAATACAACTCATTACCTTTTAAAATTTTTTTTATAGATGTTGAAGATCAAATAATTGAGTTGTTTGAAAAAGCACCAAGATTAATGAATTTTGCTAAAGGATCGATTGGAATGCATACTCATGATAATAGAAAATATATTGCTGCCATAGAGAATACTAAGTTGGCAGATATTTTTAGAAAACGAAATAAACCAATTATAAATCAAGAAAATAAATACAATGTCATATCAAAAGAGGATATAAAATCTGGAAATTGGAAACCCTATTTAAAACGTGGAGGTTCAGATCAATATTTTCGACCAATAATGGAAGCATTGGCTTGGGATGATGATTCAATAAGTC
>JBHLKV010000286.1:0-2680 GCA_048886305.1 Candidatus Hodarchaeota archaeon | reverse complement strand
CCTAGTAAATTGGTATAGAAACGATTAAATCTTCTTATCCTTCCTATTCTCTCTAGATTTTTTTTCAATATTCCTCATAATATATAATGAGTTTACTAATTTAAATCTTGACAAAGTCAACTAAATATTTGATATTATCAAGTAACTTTTTAACCTGAGGATATATAAAGAATATCGCATTTTTGAGTAAGATATTTTATAATCTCTTAATTTAATATAAATTAATATTATTTACTAATCTTATTAGAGGTTTTATTTTTGAGTGATTTAGAAGGTTTAACAAGGAGATTGATAAAAAAAGGGTTCTCTGATAGTCAAATCCTTGAAAGATTGGTTCAGGAATATTTGGATTTTAAAGATATTGATAGAGATTTAGCTTATAAATATGCTCAAGCAATTATAGATGAATGCAAAAAGAGTGATATTCAATATATCTTAGAACCTTTTATAAAAGAAATATTAGAAGTTAATCAATCAAATGTCTCTGCAGGAAAGCAAGGAGTAGGTTGTAGAGGTGCTGGAGACTTTTTTGTTCATAAACTTGTAACTGGTTTTTCAGAAACCGAGCATAAAGCATTTTTATCTCCTACTTCCCTCGATGATGCTGGAGCTGTTCGATTACATGATATAAAGGGATTTAAAAAAGAGTTAATCAGTATAGAAGACCTAATTATTGTCTCTAAAATGGAAGGAATTCATTCTCGCCTTAGTGATTACCCATTCATATGTGGTTTTCATGTAACAAGAGCGGCTCTAAGAGATTTGTATGTTAAAGGAGCAAGACCTATTTCAATAATGATTGATGTTCATTTAGGCGATGATGCAGATGTTGGAAAACTTTTTGATTTTATGGCAGGTATTTCTGTAGTTTCAGAACTATCAAAAGTCCCAATAACAGCTGGATCAACTTTAAGAATTGGAGGAGATATGGTAATAGGAGATCGATTAGTTGGAGGAGTGGCAGCTGTTGGTCTTGCTAAAAGAAAATTATTGGCAAGAAGAAATATTAGAATTGGTGATAAAATACTAATGACTGAAGGATCTGGGGGAGGGACAATTACAACCACAGCAATTTATTCTGGGAATCATGATATTGTATTAGAGACTTTGAACCTAAAATTTCTTGAAGCATGTGAGATCATTCTAAATTCAGATTATATAGAGGATATTCGAGCAATGTGTGATGTTACTAATGGTGGTCTTAGAGGGGACTTATATGAAATAAATTATGAAGCAGATTGTGGTGTAATGATATTTGAAGATAAAGTCCAAAAATTAGTTAACTCAAAAGTTTTTGATTTATTAAAAAAAAATAATGTTGATTATCTTGGCGTCTCGTTGGATGCCCTTCTTATATATTGCTCAGAAAGGATATCAGAAAGAATAATTTCGGACCTTGCTAAACATAATATTAAATGTGCAGAAATTGGATATGTTGACGATTCGAAACAAGTTTCAATGATATATAAAGATAAAAAGGAGAAAGATTTATTACCTAGATTTCGAGAATCTGCATATACTAAAATAAAACAGGAAATTGGTGAAGAAACACCATCATCAATAAAAGATATGGAAAAACAAGTAGGAAATTCAGCATTAGCAGCGTTAAAAAAGAGGGAAAAAGTATTTAATTATATAAAAAATCAAAAGAATTAAGTAACCAAAAAATCGAGCAAAATTATTCATTTATCTTATTAAGGATTAAATTTTCATTCATTGAACCAGAACGAAAACCTTCCAAATCAACAGTTATATAATAAAATCTTAATTCTTTAAATTTTTTTGTAATCATTTCTAGATTCCCTTGGATTAATAATTTAGGAATATCATCCTTTAAAAGTTCAATTCGTGCAATCATATTATCATGGAGTCTCACTCTTACTTGAGTTAGACCAAAAGTTTTCTTTAGAAATTCTTCTCCTTCATTTATCATATTTAATTTTTGTTCAGTAATTATTTGATTGTAAGGAATTCGTGAAGCAAAACAAGCATTGGAGGGTTTTGACTCTATTCCGAGATTAAAATATTGACTTATTTTTCTAATCTCCTGTTTATTTATTTGAAATTTGATATAAGGTGATATAATGTTTAATTCATTTAAAGCCTGTAAACCTGGACGGTAATCATTTAAATCATCATAATTTGATCCATCGATAATAACATCATAATCTTTTTCATCTTTAATCGCTATTAATTTTGAAAATATATTTTTTTTACAGATATAACAGCGATTTTGAGGATTTTGTGTAAATTTTTCATTATTTAAAGGAGTACCTTGAATTAATTTATGAGAAATATCAAATTTTTGAGCAAATTTAATAGCATCTTCAATTTCTTCATCTGGGTGAAGTACAGAACGTTCTGTTATTAGTAATGTTTCTTTAGCGTGTTTATTTGAAAGAAATGCCAAAAGGGAGCTATCTATGCCTCCTGAAAAAGCCACTATTACTTTTTTCCCTTTTAAAGAAGAGATCAGGTTATCTAATTTGTTTCTAAGTTTTTCTATTAATTCCATTATTAAATTATACATTCTTTTGAATTTAGATTATTCTCTTATAAAATAAAAATTACGCCCTAATAATATTTATTAAGCAAATAAAAAAAAAAAAGATAAGATATTATTACCATTTAAAGTTTGGATTAAAAAATAGAATTGTATTAAGTTTTTGTAAAGTTATCC
>JBHLKV010000285.1:0-2697 GCA_048886305.1 Candidatus Hodarchaeota archaeon | reverse complement strand
ATAAAGTCATCATTTGTAATTTCCGATTTTTTTCAAGGTAAAAATATTATAACTCTCCCTCTTTAACCCAATCTGGCAGAACTTGGATCTTATAGCCCAGTGGTGTAGAGGTCAAGCATCGGGGGCCCTGATAAGGCTTTATAATTAAGACCTTGGAGATACCCCTGGACCACGGTTCGAAAAAATAACGGACTTATCGTTTATCGAAATTCCGTGCTGGGCTATACCTTCTTTTTTAAATTTTGCTCTAAATAGTGAACATATCGGCTATCCTGTAAAATATTTTTTATTCTTTTATTCGTATTATCAGTCAATCTTAAGAATTGTTTTTCACCATTTTTTATGATTTTAATCAAATCTCTTTTTTTCAAGTTATCAATAACTCGATTTAAATGTCGTTTTGAAATTTCTAAGTTATTCATTAATTTTAGGGGCAAAATCATATTGGTTCCTTCGTTTAAGTTTATTATGTGAATTTGGAGAATATATTTTTTCCAAGCTTCGCCTTGTTTAAATAAGATATGTAGAGGATCTTTGACATCTACACTTTGTAGTTTAAAATTATTTATGTTTCTTAATAGTTCCTTATAAAAAGACTTAAATTTATTTGAATAATTGATTTCTAAAATTTCATCAACTATATTCTTAAATTGTATAGAATGAATTAGAGTATGGCAATTTGAACATAGGCAAACACAATTTTGCCTTATAAGCATATTAAGAATTTCTTTTATCTCATATTTTTTTATTTTAGCCCATCTCAATTTATTATTATTATCTACTTTCGTAATATGGTGAAATTCAAGGGCAGGTAAATTATTATATACATTTATTTTTCCACATCCTATACATTTACCGTTATATAAGTTTTCTATTACAAACCTTTTTTTTACCCATTCTACAACCCGAAACTTAAAATTTTTTGCATATTTGTTTACTCTTTGTTTAACATAATTATCGATAATTTGATGTATTCTTTCAGCAGAATATTCAAATAAATCCTTTTTTAAAATAATCTCTTTAAAATCTATAAAATTTTTAGCATTCTGTAAAGAATGACAATTTCTACATAAAGGGACAACTCCTTCTTTTTCAAAAGTCAACATTACCTCTTTCCAATATTTAAAACGGTTATGACGCCAATTGATTTGTTTTAATTTCCTATCTTTATGATGAAAATCAATTATTGGAAGAAAACTAATGTCAACATCGCAATTAGAACATTTACCATCAAATTTCCCATTATATATATTAGTAAAAATTAGCAATTTGTTTTTAAAAGATTCTATAGCAACACTGAGTTTATTGCATTCTTTACATATACTCCTTAAACCGTCTTTTTTTGAATAAAATTCACTATAAGGTTTAATTTTATGGCATTTCCCACATTCTTTCCTTTTTCCATTTTTATATAAATGTCTTCTATTTGTAAATTCTCTGTTATTATGATTATGAATCATGAGATAAATTTAAAACAATAAAGAACATTTAAAAATAATAGGAGTATAAATGTTTCTTTTATTTTAATAACAATTACGAGTATGAGAAAAATTAAAGAAGAATCACAAAAAATAATTTCTCAAGATTGCTTTATACAACAATTTAAGAACAAATTAATAATACACATAAACTTAATTTCTCATTCTCGACTCTATAAGAACTTAATATTAATTTCTATACCATGTTCTGCTTTCTTTCTATTTTTTTTAGAATATAATCTTATTATCGAAGGGTTAATTTTTCTAATTGTTCTATTCGCAATAATAGTATTTTGGGCTTTCAAATATTTTTATTATAGAAATCAAAAACACGAATGGATTTTTGATAAAACGACCAAAGAAATTATATTTTCAAATATTTTTGCTCATTTTAAAAAAGAAGAAAAAATTAATTTCTCAGAAATTCAATCTCTTATCTATCAGCATAATACCAAATATTGGGATCCTCGTCTATTTGATTTATCGATTGTTCTTCATCAAAATAAAATATATAATATTTATGTTGGTGAAAAATTTGTTTGTGAAGATTTAGGTAATAATATTTCGAAATTTATGGGAATACCTTTAAAATATACAACAAAAATGAAAATTCACTTTAATTAATGCTTAATCTATTCATAATTGTTCTTTTATGAATAGCTATAATAACCCGTGCTGGGCTATTTTAAACTAACTGATTATTCAGTATTATTACTTTTTGTGTAAATAAAATTATAAATTTAGATTACTAATTAATCACTGAATAATATTTCTAATTAATAAGTGGAGGTTTAAATGGAGAAGAAAATCTATAAGGGATTATTACTATTTAATTTTACTTTAATGTATACATTTATTATGGTGGGATATATTTTAGTGAAAATATCGCCTGTCAGAGTAGAAAGTCGTTTTTTTTGTCTATGACCTACACCAATACCATACTACAATACGGTTCCTGCAGGATATATAAGTTTCCTATACGCAGCATTCTTCGGTATATTCTCAATAATTGTAGTAATTCTAAATCAAATTAAACGTTCACCAAAGTAAGATGATTCTAATAAATAAATTTTAGTTATTGGATGATTATCCTTGCAATGGATTTTGGGGGCGTTTTAAGACTTTAATGGTTTATCAATATTTCATTAAATTAAATTTAACCTGTTCGTTTAATAATATGATAACCAAATTGAGTTCTTATTGGTTGAGAGATTTCTCC
>JBHLKV010000284.1:0-2701 GCA_048886305.1 Candidatus Hodarchaeota archaeon | reverse complement strand
GAACTCCAGAAACAGTTAGACCAATAGTTCGACCTGTAGTTCATGAAGCAGCGGAAAAGAAATGTATGGAACGAAATGGAAAAGAAGTAGCTGAGGTAGATCTCGTTATTGCTATGTTTGAAGTAACACCACCAGCTTTTCAAGACATGATGAAAGGGGATTTAATACGTTTAGGTGTTGATCTTGACAGATATCTTGCAAAGATAAAGTGTACATATCAATTTAATACAGATCTAAACCAATTAGTTGATCAAATATTAAAAATCGGGGAACTAACAGAAGTTAAATGTGATGAAAACGCTATTTGGAGGGTATTAAATGCTTACAAGGAATTCTATACTGGTTCGACTGTCACTATTCGTACTACCACAAAACCAAAAGAAAAAAGAGACATTTCTGTTCGGTATCTAGAGCATATGATACCTCATAATCCAGACCCGTACACTATTGCGATTAATGAAGGATTGATTGAAAAGAATGGGCATCCAATTCATAAGATGATCCCTGAGATTTTATCAACCTTCGATATATTAGGTTGGGGGGTTGATTTGGATGTAAGAAAAGGATTATCAAAAATCTGGCCGTTCATTGTTCCAGGCTCATTTGAACCAACGTATTCAATGTCAACAATCCCTGATTCTATAAAGAAGCACAAGGATTATTTTAATCGACATGGACTTAATATCTTTAGTGTCTTTGGTCTTGATTTTCTAGATAATACTACGAATGTTTACTTTATGATTAAAGACCCATCAAAGGCGTCCCCAGAAAAATATGAGTCTTTACTCAAAGAACTTGATTTTGAAATTGCTTCACCTGAAGTAATGAAAAAATGCTGTAATGCTCTCACGATTTATTATACTTTTAGTTGGGATACTGAAAGAGTTGAGCGTATATGCTTTGGAATTGGTTGCCCAGAAATAGGGCAGATGCCAGTACATTTTCATCCATTAATAAAGAAATATGTTGAAAATATTCCAAACATTACTAATATACATAAATTTATCTGTAGCATAACGTTTAGTCGTGATGGTCTTTTCTTTAAGGTTGAAAATGATTATACTGAAAGTATGATAGATCTATTATCAATGGGGGCTCAAGCTGGTTTAGAAGTAAAATAAATTAATTTTAAATTAGAAATATAAAAAAAAAAGAATAGAGGTAATAATTAATGGATTGGTTACCTGAAATAAAAAAATTATTTGATGGAATGGTTGAGAAAATTCCAGAAGTTGTAAGACCTGTAGTAAAAACCGCTTTATTCGAAGCAGCAGAAAAGAAATGTGCTGAACGGGGTGGAAACGCTGTAGCGGAGGTGGATTTTGTTGTAGCTATGTTTGAGGTAACTCCACCTGCCTTTCAACCCACCATGATTGGAGATTTGGAATCTTTTGGAATTCCATATGATAAATACTTAGCAAAAGTAGACTCAGATTTCAAATGTAATACTAATCTTGATCAATTGGTAAAAGATATGCTAAAGCTTGGAGAAATTACTGGAGTAGAAATCAATCCAGATGCAATATGGGAGCCGCTAAAAGCCTATAGCCAATTTTACATTGGATCACCTGTTTCGATTAGAACAACTAATAAACCCATAGAAAAGCGGGACGTATCGGTAAGATATGTTGAGTTGATGCATCCTCATAACCCAGATCCTTATACAACTGCTATTAATGAAGGTTTAATAGAAAAAAATGGACATCCAATTCATAAAATGATAGTAGAAGCTATTAATACTTTTGATATAATGGGTTACGGTGTAGATATAGATGGTAGGTTTGGAATGTCAAAGATCTGGCCTTTTGTGGTTCCTGGGACGATAGATCCGATTTTTAAGATGAAATATATTCCAGAAAGTATGAAAAAATATGAGGACTACTTTAATAAGCATGGATTAACTATTTTCAGTCTATTTGCTTTTGATTTTCCAAATAAAACTACGAATATTTATTTTATGCTTCGAAAACCCACCAAGTCTACTTACGAGAGTTGCGTAGCGCTTGTAGAAGATTTAGGTTTTAAAATTGCTTCTAAAGAGATCATGGATGGATGTGTAGATGCTGCACATCTTAATTTTACATTTAGTTGGGACTCAGATCATGTCGAACGTTTATGTTTTGGTATAACATGCGATGACTACAAAGAGCTTCCAGTTCACTTAGATCCAATTATGAAAGAGTTTGTCGATAAAACACCACTTCAAGCTGAAAAAAAGAAATTTATCTGGGGGGTCACCTTCACACCTAATGGATTCTATTACAAAATCGAAAATGATTACAACGGTACGATGGTTGATTTCTTATTAATGGGTTGCAAGGCTGGAATTGAATCTTATGATTAAGAAGAAAATTGAATTAGGATTAAAATAAAGTTGAATTTTATAATTGATGGAGATTATAATAAAGATTTAATCTCTCTTATTAATAAAGAGAAATTACCAGTTAGTCATATTATTGTTCACGTACCACAAAACCCTATTGGGAATAGTTCAATATTTCTTCCGAAAAATCTCCCATCAATTAAAGAATTTGAAGAATATACTAAAATAATTCAAGATAATGGAATTATTCCAATAGCAGGTTTGGATTCAACTTGTCAAGGGAATTTAGAAGCACATTTTAAACAATATAGAGCTACAAAAGATTTAATTCAAAATTTAAAGAAGTTAGGATACAAAGATGTATTATTATCATCTCCA
>JBHLKV010000283.1:0-2703 GCA_048886305.1 Candidatus Hodarchaeota archaeon | reverse complement strand
GAAAAAGGAATGAATTTGTATATTTTTTATTATATTTATGTTAATAAAATGGTGCTGAAAACCTAAGTGAATTCTAAATCAATATTTAAATAAAAAATATCAAAAAAATTTTCTAATTTCCTAAAGTAGTAAAATAATTAATTTCTTTTCAAAATTTAACTGATTATACGAATTAGAAAGTATAATTATATTAGTAGTGCCTCCAACATATTATTTTTTTATATAAATGTATTGATGGTCATTATTTTATAAATTTAATTAAAAAAGTAAGTTGTGTATAAGAAATGGCAGGAATATTTGCATTATATCTGAAAAAAGAAATAGATAAGTCTAAAAGCAAATTATTGGAAAAATGTGCTTCAAAAATAAAACATCGTGGTCAAAAATATACTTATAAATATGAGAAATTTCCTATTAAAGTAATATTTCATCAAAAAAGCTTGCGTAAGAAGAATAAAATCCTCAATTTCTCTTTTAGCGAGGATAATAGTAAATTTATTGCAATTGATGGACAAATATATAATTCGGAAGAATTAAATAATAATTATTTGAATTCGGATTATAGAGCAAAATATAATACTCTCAATTTGGAGGGGTTACTTGCCGGATTTGAGAGATTAGATATAAAAATTCTAAACTATGCTATTGGTTCTTTTAGTGGAATTATAATTAATGATAGCGAATTAATTGGATTTAAAGATCCAGTAGGGGCAAAACCACTTTATTATTGTGAAACTGATGATTTTTTTGCTTTATCTTCTGAATTAAAAGCACTTGCTCCTTTAAAAAGAGAAATTAAACCTGTAATTCCTGGAAAAATAATTTCTTCAAATGGTAGAGAAGAGAGATATTTTCATTATCCTGAATTTGTTAAAGATTATAAAATTACAAAAAGAAAGGTTTTGAAACTCGCAAGAGAGTTAAATAAATTAGTAAAATTAGCTGTAATTGATAATATTAAAAAAGGGGAAAAAATAAGCTCCCTATTAAGTGGAGGGTTAGATTCTGCTATTATAACCTATATCGCAAAAGATTATATTTCAGATTTAAATGTTTATACTGTAGGTGTTAACGACTCAAAGGATTTATACTACGCTAAAGAATTTGCGAAATTATATAATTTAAATCATAAAATCTTAAAGGTTAGATTAAAGGATATGCTTGAATGTTTACCAGATGTTATTTATGCGCTTGAAACTTTTGATGCCGCATTAATCCGAAGCTCTGTTCCAATGTTTTTAATTTCAAAAGAAATAAATACAAATAAAAATTGTGATGTAATTCTTACGGGAGAAGGAGGTGATGAACTTTTTGGAGGATATGAATACCTAAAGAATTATGATTCTTATCATTCCTTAAACGTTGAATTATTAGAGCTCCTAAAAAGCGAACATTTAACGGGATTACAGAGAGTTGACAGGATTCCTTATTACTTCTCGATTGAAGCGAGAGCGCCTTTATTCGATAGAAGAGTATTTGAGTACTCGTTTAAGATACCCCCCGAACTAAAGATATTAAAAAATAATTATGGAATAGCAGATAAATGGATATTAAGAAAAGCTTTTGAAGACGAAATACCTAATGAATTTATTTGGCGAAAAAAACAAAAATTCTCAGATGGAGCAGGTTCTCAATATATTTTGCGAGATCATATCAATAAAATCATATCTAATGAAGAATTTAATACTGAAAAGCAAATTACACCATCATTGACGTTACGATCAAAAGAAGAACTTTTTTATTGGAGAATATTCAATTCGCAATTTAATCCAACCACAGAGACATTATCTAAAATAGGGATCACAGAAAACTATGAAATATAATAGCTAAGTAGAATTAACACTTTTAATTATAAAGCTTTAATAAAAAAGTTTACATTAGAAATTTAAAATTATTCAATTCTCTTTTTCCATTTTTCCATTTCAATCGTATTTTTATATTCATCCCCAATATGATGAGAAATTTTTAAAGTCGATGAATAAGAATCTAGAATTTCTTCTGTAAGTGGTCTTCTCTCATCGCAATATCTACATTCGAGAAAAGATTTTCCATTCTCTGATTCAGGCATTAATAACCCACCACATTTTTCACAAAATTCCATTGAAATTTACCTCACTTTTTTTCTTATTTTAGGATTTGAGATTAATTCTTTGAGGATTTTTCTGTTACTTTCTGGATATTCTCTTGAATATCTAATAATCTTCTCTTTAGAAACATATTTTAGATAATTCGATATATTTTGAATAATTGCTGCATTGTTCTTTTCATTAAATTTCCATAAATATATGAAATCTAAAATTGTTTTTTCAAGATCCGAATAATAAACTTTGTCTTTTAGGATTCCAAAATTTAAAAGATTTGATTTTACTTGTAGAAATTTAAGCTTATAACGCTTTATCTTTGTCGGTTTAGGTTTAAATATATGATCATTTAGTACATAAATTTCCTGATCATGGTTATTTTTAATTCCATTTAATGTCAGAGCTGTATATAAACCAAAATACCACTTTTGTATGCTTTTTAATTTAAGACATTCTGAAATAAGTTCGAGAGGTGTAAGTTTTATTATATTAGAATTGAATTCTTCTCTGCTTTTTACGTAATAAATACCCTCAAAAATCTTGACTAAATAACCTCTCGAAATGAGATATTCAATTATATTTTTATACTGATAATATAATGTTTTACCATATTCCTCGAGCT
>JBHLKV010000282.1:0-2704 GCA_048886305.1 Candidatus Hodarchaeota archaeon | reverse complement strand
ATAAATTATGATTTAGCACCTGTAAATAGCAAATTCGTAAAATCTCATAAAAAGTTATTGAAAGCAGAAAAGATTAGTACTGCAAATATCTGGAAATTAACCAATGGGATTGAACTTGAATTAGATAAAACAATTTCAGAACAATTAAATATTGATAAAATTCCAATTGCTGCTTTAAATTTTCCGAGAATTAACCAAATGGAATATATTGTTCAAAAATTGAAAGAAACCCCTTATTCACGTAGAGCACAAGCAATTACTTGGCGCCCATTAGTAGATCCTTATCATGTTGATCCTCCTTGTCTTCAAAGAATTTTTATGCGAATTAAAGAAGGGAAATTAATTATGCAAACAACTTGGAGAAGTCGGGATCTATTTCGAGCATGGGAAGCAAACGTAAATGGAATGATAAGAATTCAAAAAGACATCGCAAATAAACTAGGAGTTGAAATGGGACATTATTTAGATTTCAGTAATTCTCTACACATTTATGGAAGTACTATTTCAGAAGTTAAGGATATGTTAAATCGTATGAAAGTTAAAGGGGAGCGATTTCCTGAAGAGATTATTGATTTGATAGAATGATTTTTAATCATTAGAAGATACGCGGAAAAATTTTTTTTGTATTCTCATAAATTTGATTTTCTAAATCATCTATAGGAACATCCTTAAATTTTGATATAGTTTTCAGCACCTCTCTAATCATTGCAGGAGTTCCATCTTTTCCAGAATATTTGACAGGTCCATCACTTTCAAGTAAAAGATATTCTATATCAACTTTTAAAACCGTATTTTTTACTGCGGGAGAATAACTTATTGCGGGAGTAATTGAGAAAAAGTATCCTCTATCGATTCCTAAATTTAAGAATTTTTCAGGTCCTGAATACCAATGAATATTGACATTAGGTAAATTAAAGCTGGGGAGCATGTCAAAAATTAATTTTTCTGCTCCTTTTGTATGGAGATTAACAGGTAATTCTAATTCTTGTGCTAACCCCAACATTTTTTCACATATATCTAATTGAAGTGGGTAAAGCTCTCTTTCTTTTACAAAGTGATGGTCTAATCCAATTTCACCGATTGCGCATATTGTATTTTTATTTTTTTTAATTGTATTAATAACTGAATCGAGTTGATTTTCAATTTCCCGATTCATTTGAACTTCTTCAGGATGAATACCCAAAGCAGGATAAATTTCATTATGCCTTTCAGAAATTTCTAATACTCTTTGAATGCTTACGGTACTCATTCCAACAGCAATAATTTTTTCTACACCAGCATTTCTAGCCTCTTCTATGACTTGTTCTAATGCTAAATAAAGATTAGCATGACAATGAGTATCAATTAGAATATTTACCACCTCTAATTAGGTTAAAAAATTACAATGAATTTATCTGTTCCCGAAGTAATGCTATTTTCTTAACTAATTCAAATTTTCTTCTTCGATTATAATCGGAAGAATCTAAATGATCTTGAAGAGATTCCAACTCTTTCAATAAATAAGTCTTTAGATTCTCCTTAGTGAAATGCCCAATATGTTTAGGAAGAGGTTCAATTTTAGCTGATCTCTTTATTCTTAAATCAGATATAGCTTTTGCTAGCTGGGCTTGGAAACCTTTTGCCTTTTCTGGTTCAATATCTCCTAATGTATCAAGAGATGATGTCAATCCCTCAATAAATGCTTCTAAATCTTCAATTTCAACTGTATCATCAGGCATTTGCAAACTTGGAAAAATTAAATGTCCTTTTTATAAATTCTAGAAGGAAATTTGATATTTATTATTGTTTGTTATACCTTAACCTAAATGTAAATGGATAAAATTCATTTAGGTTTCTTTTTTCTTTTTTCTAATCTTGGAAAAAACATCGGAACAGATTTCCTATAATTTTCATAGATTTGACCAAACTCTTTTAATAATTCTTTTTCTTCTTTCCAGGAAATAATATAAATAAGAAATATTATTAATGGGGTAGTTAATACGGAATAAAAAGAGGAAAGTAAAATTGAAATACCAACATGAGATAGAATTGCTCCAAGGTATTGGGGGTGTCTGATTTTTGAATAAATTCCAGTATCAATAACTCGTTCAGGTTTATGTGTTTCGGCAACCTTGAGAGTTGTCTCTTTTACACCTACAATCCCAAACCAAGCACCTATGAGTATTAGTGGAATTGAAATTATTATATGGAAAACCTGAATTGAGAAATAATATAATTGGAACGAAATTAGCTCAAAATTAAATAATGGGATTAAAAATTGGGGTTGAGGTGAAAACCATAATCCAAATAGAAATAGAAAAAAACACCACCCTGACGTTAAACCTAAAATTTCAGCTATTCTTAAACCTCTCTCTTTTCCGAACTTCTTTTGAAGTTTGGTATGTTCAACAGATAAAAAATAAAAGGGCATCAAGGAGATCAATGCTATTAAAAATAAAAAAAATAATAAACATTTCATGATTTTTCCTTATTGAATAATTCCACTTAAATTATAAAGTATTTATATTTATATTTAAAACGCCTTTACAACTAAATTTAATATAATTAGACGATATTTAAGGTATTGTAATGTCCAATAATATAGAGAGAGATTTGTCTATTTTATTAAAACATTATAACAATAAGAAAGTATCGAGTGAAGAGGCAATTAAAAAATATGTTAAACCAGGTAGTAGAATCTTTATAGATTCTGGGTGTTCAGAAC
>JBHLKV010000281.1:0-2761 GCA_048886305.1 Candidatus Hodarchaeota archaeon | reverse complement strand
TGTTACAATTCTTACTATAAATCAGAATCAGCAAAGAAAAGATTAGAGGAATTCCTTAAGCAGGATGAATTCTAATAAAAAATTTCTTTTTACAAAGATATTTCTGTGTTGAATTATTTATCTAATCTAAAAAGACCAAACTTTTTTGGAAAGGATATTTTTATATAAAATAAGTTTTATACTACTATTATTAGGTTTATGTTAAAAAAAGTATATAAAAGATTATAATTAAAAATGGAATTTAATTATGAATTATTTAATTATAAAGCATAGAGGTTGGTAAGAAGTGCCATCACGTAGAGGCGATGGGACCTTGGTATTTAAAATATGTTTCTATGGTCCAAGTTTGGGCGGGAAGACAACCGCATTGGAATGGGTCTACAACAAGGAAGGACTTGCTTCAGGTGATTTTAACTCTCAGGTCGAGATTTAATACCAGATGCAGCAAATCCAAGATCCTACCGGCAGAACACTATTTTTTGATCGTGTTGTAGCTCGTGTGAGTAATGTTGTATTTCAAGTATATACCGTTGCTGGCCAGAGACGCCACAAATTTCAGCGCCAAACGGTTTTGAAAGGTACAGATGCTTGTATATTTACTTGGGATAGCTTAATAGATCAATGGCAAGAGAATGTTTGGTCGTTAAAGGAATTATTGAGATTTTATGGAGATAAATTAATTCCAACAACCGTTACTGAACCCCCTGCTGTACCGCTTGTTGTATTGGCAAACAAACGTGATTTAGAGGATATTGTTGAGATAGCTAAAATACGGCAAGTATTTGATACGGCTAAATTGAATCATACACTTATTTATGAGACAATTGCTATAACAGGAATAAATGTAAAAAGAGCTTTTGTATATGCAGCTCGACAGGCGGTCCTTAATCACTACAAGAAATTATCAGGTAAGTCAATGGAAGCCGCTTAAGGTTTTTAATTACTTTTTATTTATGATTAGAATTTTATAAATAGACAATTTCAAAATTAACCTTGTCTTTAGAGATATAAAGAAATCCATAAGAATTTACATCAGTAAATTTCTTATCAGTGGGAGTTCCAGGACTTATATATAACTTATCATCCCTCCACTTTTCATTATAAGGATGGTGCACATGTCCAAAAATAATAATATCATATTTAGATAAGTCAAAATACTTGTTTAATCGTTTAATAATAATATTTGGACCTCCCATGCCATGAGTCATAAAGATTTTATGACCATATAAATCTAATTCAACTTTTTCAGGTAAAGTTTTTATTAATTTATAATCATCCATATTTCCTCGAATTCCTATTACCTTATCTTTTCCAAATGTTTCTAGTAGATCATTATACACTTTATATTTAGTATAATCACCTAAATGGAAAAGATAATCAATTTTTCTTTCTTTAAAGTTATCGATTATGTTTTTAGGAATTTCAGGTACTCTTGAGGGGATATGAGTATCTCCAATTAATCCAATTAGAAGCTCATCTTTCTCGGTTTTAATCATAGTAAGATCTTAAGTTATTCTTATTTGGAGTAACTATTCTTCCTCTTTATTTTTTTCAACTTCTTTTATCCGAATTTTTATCACTCTAAGAGCGAAATTAATTACGTCATCTATATTACTCCATCTGCCCTCATCAATCATTTCTTTAATCCAGTAATAGAGGTCTTGCTCTATCGGAATAGTCATATAAATTGGTTTATATGTCTGTTCCTCTGTAGTTTGTGCTTTATTTAACAACCACGCAATCATATTTGAAACAAGTTTAAAATTATCTGCAGCATTAATACCATAAGATTGTTGTAAACTTGAAAATAAGGATAGATTCCCTAAAGTTACAACTTTTCCTAGTCCAAAATGCGTGATCCCAATCACAGGAACTTTTTGGACTGGTTCTTCAACCCAATCATTACCATCAAAAAACTTATGTCGAGCCGATTCCTCGGAGGAAAATGCTATTGCTTTAACATCAATTTTCTCAGTCTCAATAGATTTATCTATAGTTAAAGTACAACCACTTGAATGAATAATTTCAGCTATTTCTTTAGTAATAAAGTGTTTTTTGAAATCTTTAATAATTGGATGTGAACTTTTTTTTGAAAAATTTTTATCATCAAATAACCTATCAGAGTTAAATGTTATGCCAAAATGTTTAGTAAGTTCTGATAAATTATTTTTATTCTCATAATCACCACCCTTATCATTTAATAATAAAAGGCTTCCTCCATCGTTTACATACTTAACTAATGCTTCAATCTCGTCAGGATTAAGATTAGATTCTAAAGTAGGAACACCAATAATAAAGATGTTATATTTGTTCAATTTTTCATAACTTATTCCCGCTTCAATTTTTCCAAGTTTGAAATTAGAATTAAATAAGTATTGGATAAAATCGGTAAATGTTTCATTTTCAATGACTAATTTATTATTATGGGAATAATCAAATCCAATCACTTTTTCATTCAACATATTATATATTTCTCCGTAAATTATTATTTAATTTTGTATTAATTTGATATTATCATAAACAAAAAAATATATAAATTATGCTGAAAAAAAATTATCGAGATATTCCTGCTAAACCTGCAACCTTAATGGATGGTACTAAAGTAGAAAACGTCTTCGTGAGGTGGCTTATAGATAAACAAACAGGAGCTAAAAATTTTGCTATGAGGCGTTTTGAAATCAAACCTGGCACAAAAGTTGATTTACATAATCATCCAGAAGAACACGAAATTTATATTTTATCTGGAACTGGGAAATTTTAT
>JBHLKV010000280.1:0-2765 GCA_048886305.1 Candidatus Hodarchaeota archaeon | reverse complement strand
TTGAAACAGCACCTGCAGATAATATATTAATTGAAATCGAACGCCCCTTACATATGGATCCTATTGGTCTTATGATACCCTCAATTCTAACAAAAAAATTATCATTAGGAGTTAAAAAACTTGTACTTGATATACCTGTGGGCGAAGGAACTAAATTTGCAACATCGGATAAGGGAAAACAATTTGCCTATTTATTTAAAGAAATTGCGGCAAATGTAGGGATTGAAGCGGAATGTGCGCTTACATTAGCTCATCAACCTATTGGTCATGCTGTAGGCCCTGCCATTGAAGCTAAAGAAGCTCTTACATTATTACGCGATTATTCAATGGGTCCAAATTCTTTAATAGAAAAATCTACTGATTTAGCAGGCATCCTCCTCGAAATGAGTGGTAAAGCTCAGAAAGGTATGGGTCAAAGTTTAGCTAAAGATTTATTACGTTCTGGAAAAGCTTATGAAAAAATGAAAAGAATAATTGAATCTCAAGGCGGGGATCCAGAAATTAGACCGGAAAATATTGAATTGGGGCCACATATGAAAGAATTTTATGCAACTAAAGATGGATATATTGTAGAAGTAAATAATTCAATAATTAATCAGATTGCTAAAGCCGCAGGATGTCCAAGTTCTAAAGTTTCTGGTGTAGAAATAATAAAAAAACAAGGAGCAAAAATTAAAAAGGGCGATCTTGTTTTTAAAGTTTATTCTCATAGTGAATCCAAATTAAGAAAGGCAGAAAAAATATACAATGCTACTGGCGGTCCGATTCGATTAGGTGGGATGATGATTGAAAGAGTCTAATTTTAACAAATCTTAATTTAAATATTAACAAAATGTCTTTAACTCCAAAAGCAATTTATGAGAATTTAAGAAATAAAGATTTAGATTATTCTTCTGCTCTTGAATTACTAATTACTCTAATTGAAAGTACTGATAATAATGATACTATATTACAGAGCCTCCAAATCTTAGAAAAAATCCAAGCCAAAGATGATAAAGTATTTAAACTTTTAGAGAATCTACTAGTTTCTGATTCAGATGAATTAATACGAAATAAAGCAGCATCTCAGATGAAAAAATTTTTTTTAGATAAGGCGTTAGAACCTATGAAATGGGCTCTTGAACATGAAACATCTTTACAGTGCTTAATTACTGTCATCTCCACATTATCCGAAATTAATGACGAAAAATCAAGATTCATTTTAATGGAGAAGTTAAACAATCTTTATAATCAAAAATATAAATATAATTTACAAAACTCCTTTACAACAAGAAAAATTAAACTCATTCCCACTCAAGAACTTGCTGATATTTTGATAAATTATTACTTTATCTTATTTTTAAAAATTCGTTTCGGCTATTTGAAATATGAATTCGATCATTTCGGCTATATTACAAAATTAGATCTAACAAATGTAGATCCTCAAGGTATTTTGATAATACATTTTCTCGAATTAATAAGTTATCTAAAACATCTTGAAGTTCTTGATTTAAGGTTTAATAATATAATGAATATATCAGAAATCTCTAAAAAATTAGATTCAATTATTTCATTAGATTTGGGCTATAATAGAATAATCAACCTTCCAACATCCATTCAAAATTTAACATCTTTAAAGCAACTAAATTTGAAATCTAATCGATTAAGATCTATACCACAATCTTTAGGTAATTTAAAATTACTTCAGACACTCAATTTAAGGAACAATATGCTTAATAAAATACCTAAATCGATTAAATTTCTCAAATTCCTAGAGAACTTAAATCTACATGGGAATAAAATAGATTCAATAGAATTTGAGCTGCCAAAATCCATTAAAGAATTAGAATTAGGGTGGAATAACTTTCTAGAGGTTCCAACTGCCATAAAATCACTTAAATCATTAGAAAGTCTAGGTATGAGCGGAAATAAATTAAAAAAACTTCCCAAATGGATTTCTTCCTTTCCTTCATTAAAGATTTTAGACTTATATGATAATGATCTTTTGAATTTACCTGATTCAATTGGAAATCTAAAATCTTTAGAAGTATTAATATTGAGAAATAATAACCTTTTAAAACTTCCAAGTTCATTTAGGGAATTAAAAAATCTTAAAATACTTAACTTAAGCTGGAATGACTTTTCTTATCTCCCAGATTGGATTGGTGAATTAGATTCACTAGAAGAATTAAATTTATGGGGTAATCAACTTGAAACACTCCCTAAGTCAATCAGTTCATTGTCTCATCTTAAAATTTTAGATCTAAATTTTAATAAATTTGAACATATACCACAGTTATTAAGAGAATTAGAATTGAAAAAGGATCTTATTATAAAATTTTAATAAAAAAAGAGAAAGAATGAAATAAATTGGAGAAAGAAGATATAATTAATATAGAAATTCATGAGGAAAAATGTACTGGATGCATAATTTGTAAACTTTGGTGTTCTTATACTCATTATAAAATGTTTAATCCCTCAATAGCACATTTAGATATTAAAGATAAGTATGGTTTAACACCTAAAATTACATTTCTAAATAATTGTACAAATTGTGGTCAATGTGCTCGACATTGCCTTTATGGCGCACTAATAATAAGGGAGAGTGTTACCTGATGGAATGGAAAGGTTATACTGGTAATATCCTTAATGTAAATTTAACCAAAAATAAAATTAGAGTGTCTAAACAAAATATTGACGATATTTGCCAATTTATTGGTGGATTTGGTATTTTTTATTGATAAGTTTATCAAGAATAAATGGGGCTGCCCGGATTCGAACCGGGG
>JBHLKV010000279.1:0-2771 GCA_048886305.1 Candidatus Hodarchaeota archaeon | reverse complement strand
GATTGGCTCTATAAAAGATTAAAATCAACTGATAATTTTAATTATAAAGTAGATATTATTTCAGGTAATTTATCTCAGCATCAACGTGAAAAAATCTTAAGTTCCTTTAGAAATCATAAAATAAATATGCTCATAGCTACAGATGTCGCCGCCAGAGGATTAGATATTGAAAATATCTCACATGTAATAAATTATGATGTTCCTAAATATCCAGATGTTTATGTTCATCGAATTGGGAGAACTTCCCGAATGAATAAACGTGGTGTTGCTATTACATTATGTCTAAAAGATGAGTATGAATATCTATGCCATATTGAAGGTCTTATTGATAAAGAAATTAGACAAAAAACATTACAATACCAGGAACAAGAAAGATACTATAATCCTTTTTATTGAAAACTATCAAATAACACAAATTTTTTCTAATTGCAAATTTCAGGTGAAAACAAGAATCTTTGAGCAGTTACATATCGATCGATTTGTCAGCCTAGTTCGTTCTTCTGACTTTTTAAAAAAAGTAATGGAAAACTTAGGATTACTTGGAATTTAAACACTTAAAGCATAATAGCTTCAGATTAATTTATAAGAGTTCTAAATAATTTAAATCTAATGGCACAATAAATGGTATTATTGAGTACTAAATATATGTAATTTTTTTATTGAAGAAAAGTACTTTATATTAAATAAAATATACCTCTTTGAATTATGAATAGTAAATGGCAAGTTAAGCCCTCTCATGCTGCAATATTAAAAAGACTGGAAGATTTTATCGGAACATCTATTTTACCAACAGAAGTTATTTCAAGACCTCTATTTTTTAGTGAAAAAAAAGCAGAGGTTCTAATTGAAGATAATGAAGTAAGAGGGTTAGGATTATTTTCTATTGGTTTAATAACAATACCAATGTTAGCAACTATATTAAAATCTCTTCGAGAATTAAGTTTATCAAGGAATCGAATAAGTTTTATCCCTGATTCAATAGAAAATCTCAAATCTCTGGAGAAATTAGATTTAAATTCTAATCTAATAGTAACTTTTCCCGAATCGATAACAAAATTGGAATCTTTAGTTGATTTAAATTTAGAATTTAACAGATTAAATGACATCCCTGATTCAATAAAAAATCTAAAAATACTGAAAAAATTAAATTTAGCTTCAAATCCCTTGTTGAAGTTTCCAGAGTCACTTAAAAACCTTAAATTGCTTCAGGAACTAAATTTAATAGAGACAGGAATAAAAGAAATTCCTAACTCAATAGAAAAATTAGAATCTCTCCGGAAATTAAACTTACAACAAAATGAATTAATTAAATTCCCTGAATCGATAACAAAGCTTAAATCTCTTGAAAAATTAATACTACAGTATAATGAATTAAAAGATTTACCCGATTCAGTAGCAAATCTTAAATCACTTAAAGAACTGGATCTACAAAATAATAAGATACAAGAATTTCCGAAATCAATTTTGAAATTAGAGATGTTAGAGATTCTAAACCTAACGGGTAATCAATTATCTGAAATACCAATACAAATATCAAATCTCAAATTAATCCAAATTTTGGATTTATCAAATAATCGATTAATTAAATTACCAGAATCAATAGGAAAATTAACAGCACTTCGGAAATTAAAATTATATCTCAATAATTTGACCTATCTTCCAGATACTTTTGGAAACTTAAAATCACTAATTGAATTACATTTAAATAATAATCAATTAGTTTCTCTACCTGAGTCATTTGGAAACTTAAAATCTCTCGTTGAATTGCATTTAAATTCTAATCAATTAGTTTCTCTACCTGGATCGTTTGGTAATCTCAAATCTCTTAAAGAATTATATTTATCTAGTAATAAGTTAAGTAATCTTCCCGAATCATTCAAAAATCTCAAAGTTTTAATAATACTGGATCTAAATGATAATCAATTAAGCGAGCTTCCATATTTAATTGGAGATTTTCTACAACTTGAGGGATTAGGTTTAAGATTAAATAAATTAAGCATACTCCCAGAATCATTAGGCAACTTACAAGCACTAGTAGTACTTGATTTAGGGGAGAATCAGTTGGCTAACATTCCAAAGTCGATTGGAAATTTAAAAAATTTACGTGAATTGCTTTTAGATAATAATCCATCAACCAAAGTTCCAGATTCTGTTAAAAACCGTGATTCACTTGAAATAATTATAAAAGATTATCATTATGATCCAACTGGAATATTTTCAAGAGTATTAGTAGACCCAAAAACAAGATTAAGTTTCATTCGAGAGGGTTTTTATTCCCATGAAGAAGATATGAGATAGTAAAATTATTAAAAAGACATTTATTGCTTTTGTTTTACTTTCATTCCATATAGATCTAAACTGAAATATCGATAATGAACTAAGAAGTTTGCTTTTAATTACTTTAATCTTTAATAAAAAAAAAGAAAATATCTGGCTTTTATTTCTTTCAATCTGATTTTAATTAGGTGGTTTCATTCCAAGCAGTGCCATTGTTTCAACAGCAGTACGCCATTTTTTTAATACTTATTATATAAATATATTAATTTATTTATAGTACATAATGAGATTAAGAAGATGGAGACCTATAATTATAAAAGATATACGGCTACGCGTTATAAGAGAGAATTTAAGAACTCTCATTAAGTTAGCTGTGAGGGCAGAAATCAAACGTTTGGATTATTTAGAAGATTTATATAGGCAGAAGCGTGTTAATCAGAAAATTACTCCTTCTCAACAGAAAAGAGAATTTTTTATTTATAATAAGAAAGAAA
>JBHLKV010000278.1:0-2785 GCA_048886305.1 Candidatus Hodarchaeota archaeon | reverse complement strand
ATGAAGATTGGTGAGTTAACAATTATTATTGTTTAAATTTTAGTAGAATAGATTCTAAGAATATTTCATTTTAAAAAATAAAAAGATATTATGGATCTTCTTATTCCAATATGTTATAAAACTTTAATTTCTATAATTTGATCTCCTTGTTGAATTGAGTCCACAACTGCCTGATCCATGGGACTTTTTACTTCCCCAAAGATGGTATGTTTATTATTAAGATGTGGAGTTGAAACATGTGTTATAAAGAATTGAGAACCATTTGTATTTGGACCAGCATTTGCCATTGCTAAAATGCCTGGTTTATTAAATTTTCTCCCACTCTGGAACTCATCTCTAAAAGGATATGATATACTTTGACCTTTATATGGAAAAAATGTAATACCTTTATCTTTTGGACCACCATATCCTTTTCCTAAGGGATCACCACCCTGTATCATAAAGTCTGCAATGACTCTATGAAAAAGTATTCTATTATAGAATCCTTGTTGCGCTAGATATAAAAAGCTGGCAACGGTCATAGGTGCTTCATCATCGAATAGTCTGAGATTAATATTGCCTTTATTTGTACTAATAATAATTTCGGTCATGTGACTATGAAACATTCTAACATATTTTAAATTTTTTAACCTTATTTCTTAAAGGAAAGATTAAAAATTATTGTAATAATACCCTTTTATAACAATCAATTTTTAATTATAGCACACTGAAAAATGACTGCTACTAATGATACTTCATTTTTTTTCAATCCAAAATCAATAGCAGTTATTGGTGCCAGTAGTACACCAGGAAAAGTTGGGTATAATGTATTAAAAAATATAATAGATTCCGGATATTCTGGAAAAATTTTTCCTATCAATCCAAAAGCTGGAGAAGTACTTAATTATAAGGCTTATAAAAGTGTATTAGATGTCCCAGATGATATTGATATTGCTATTTTTGTAGTACCAAGTAAATTAGTACCATTAATAGCGGAAGAGTGCGGTAAAAAAAAAATTAAAGGCGTAATTGTAATTTCTGCTGGTTTTAAAGAAATAGGAGGAGACGGTGTTAAACGTGAGGAAAAGCTTGTTGAAATTGCTAAACGCTATAATATGAGAGTTATTGGTCCAAATTGTTTGGGATTAATTAGTATTCATTATAATGGTTCGTTCGCAGCAGAAACTCCTAAAAAAGGAAATATTGCTATGATTTCTCAATCTGGAGCAATGCTTACAGGAATGATGGATTATTCTATGGAAGAGGCTTTTGGTTTTTCATGTAATATTAGTTTAGGTAATAAAGCAGATCTAAACGAGGTCGACTTTATTGAATTTTTAGCTGATGATGAAAATACTAAAGTTATTCTTTGCTATTTAGAAAGTATTGAAGATGGTGAAAAATTTTTAAGAATAGTTCCCCAAGCAGCAAGAAAAAAGCCGATTATTATCTTAAAAGCGGGAGTGAGCGAAGCTGGGGCAAAAGCAGCCTCAAGCCACACAGGTGCTTTAGCAGGATCAGATATAGCATATGATTTAGCATTTGAAAAATGTGGAGTCATTAGAGCAAATTCGATTGGTGATCTCTTCGATTTCGGTGAAATCTTTCTTTATCAACCCATTCCAGAAAAAAACTCATTTGCAATTATTACAAATGCCGGTGGACCTGGCATAGTCGCCACAGATTCGTTTGAACGTGAAGGTTTGAGATTTGCTCAATTTTCAGAGCCTATATTACATCAATTAAGAAATAATTTACCCCCAGAAGCTGCAATTTTTAATCCAGTAGATATTATTGGAGATGCTTCACCAGAAAGATATAGATTTACCATAGAGTCTGTTTTTGGCATAAATAATGCGAATGCTGAAGGTCTATATGAAGATCACATTACTACATATGGAGCATTAATAATAATGTCACCACAAGCTCAAACAAAACCAATAAAAGTTGCAGAGTTGATCTATGATATCTCATCAAATCATTTGCCTAACAAACCTATAGTATGTGCTATGATTGGTGAAAAATCAATTAAAGAAGCAAGAGAATTTTTAAAACAAAATCAGATTCCTTGTTATCCATTTCCAGAAAGAGCTGCTCACTCTTTAAAAACCTTAGTGACTTATAGGGAATTTCTAGAATCAACTCCATTAGAAAAATTAGATATACCAAAATATAGAGTAAATAAAAATAGAGTAAAGGAAATTTTCAACAATGTTAGAAATGATGAACGAACCGTACTTTTAAGTCATGAAACAAGTGAAATCTTTGAGTGTTATGGCATAAAATCTCCCAAATCTAGATTAGCAAAAACTCCTAGACAGGCCATGACTATACAAAAGGAAATTGGTAAATCAGTCATGAAGATTGTTAGTCCACAAATAATTCATAAAACTGATGTGGGAGGAATTGTTTTAGGTATTGAATCAGAGCAAGATGCATTTGAAGCGTTTATCCAAATAGTTGATAATGTTAAAAAATATGGACCACAATTAGCAAAAATCTATGGTGTAGAAGTACAGGAGATGATTGATTTCAAAAAAGAACCTAAAGTTAATGAGTTAATAATAGGTATGTCTAGAGATCCTCAATTTGGGCCGCTGTTAATGATTGGTTCTGGCGGGATATATGCAAATTTTCTTAAAGATGTGAGTTTTGCTTTATCATATAAATTTACTAAAAATGATGCATATATGATGCTTCAAAATACAAAAATCTTTAGTTTGCTTCAAGGTGTTAGGGGTGAATCACCCTCTGATATTGAAGCAGTAATTGAAGTCCTTTTAAGACTTTCACAACTTGTAAATGA
>JBHLKV010000277.1:0-2808 GCA_048886305.1 Candidatus Hodarchaeota archaeon | reverse complement strand
AAAAAGCAATAGATGAGGGTATATCACTAGATTGTTCTTGGGGACCTAAAAGAGTTATTGATAAGAATGGTGAAATATCCCACGTGGAGTTAATTCATTGCGATTCTGTGTTTGATGATAATAATTTATTTAATCCAATTTTTGATGATGCTACTACCAAATCAGTTAAAACCGAAATGGTTATATTGGCGATAGGGCAAATTCCTGATTTATCTCTCTTAGGACGTGATAGTAAAATTAATGTCTCAACATCAGGTTTAATCCAAACAAAAGAAGGAACTTTGGAGACAAATGTCCCCGGGATTTTTGCGGGTGGTGAAGTCATAAATAGTCCCAGCTCTGTGGTTGAGGCAATTCAAATGGGACGAAGAGCAGCTTCTTTTATTGATAAATCTTTGGGAGGAGATGGTGAAATTGAAGATATCCTGATTGAATCAGATGTTCCTAATCCTAATTTAGGACGTGATGAGGATTTTTATGATAGCCCAAGAGTAGAAATGCCCCTCTTGTCATTAGAACAACGCCAAAGCACTTTTAATGAAATTGAATTAGGTTTAGATGAAAAATTAGCCTTAAAAGAAGCAAATCGGTGTTTAAGATGTGATTTACGCTTTGAAATCTCTTCAGTTGTACTGCCACCTCAAAAATGGTTAGAATTAACTACCGAAAATATTCAAAATGTCCCTGAAACAGAAGGTGTTATTCAAATCTTAAATGAGAATCAAGAAATAATCTTAATTCAAGGAATTCAGAATATGCGATTAACATTAGAAGAGCAATTATCAACAAATGCAAATGCTTGTTTTTTTGATTATGATGAAGATCCAATGTACACTAAAAGAGAAAGCGAATTACTTCAACAATTCATGCAGGAATTCGGAAAATTCCCAGAGGGAAATGAAGATCTTGACGATGATCTTTTTTAACTTTATATGAATAAAAACAGAAATTATAAATTATTTTTCTACTATAGTAAATCCTTTCTTCTTTATAGTATTAATAGCTTCTTCAATAATTTCATCCTCTATACGCAATATAAGTAGAGGTTCTTCTTTAACTAAAGTAGAATAACAATAGTCAATATTAATGTTATTATCTCCTAATGTTTTTGGAATTTCATATAAGGCATTTGGGTTATCATTTAATCTTACAGCAACGACTTCTGTAGTTGATAAAGTAAAATTATTTTCATCCAATAGATCAACACACTGATCCGGTTTATCAACAAGAATTAGTAATAATCCATATTCAGAAGTTTTTGCTACAGTTAGAGCCCTTATAAAGATTTTATTATCCATAAGTAATTTTATAAAATTAGCAAGTTCTCCAGGTTTATCTTCTAAAAGCACACTCAGTTGAATCATTGTAAAATAAATTAACTACAATTTTTAATATTAATTTTTAATATTTTCGATTACTTAAAAAGGCTTTAGAGAAAAAAATAAGAATTTTGATAACTAAATATATTGTAACTAGCCGATTTATTTTATAACTGTATTTATGAATAAAAAGAGATTTTACGAAGAACATAAGAATTTTTCTCAAAGAACACTAAATGAATATTTTCTTTCCCCAGGAATTAGATGCAAATTCGATTTATTAAAAGAAAATCTCAATTTAAATGATGATTTTAAAACTGCAATAGATATTGGATGTTCAGGTAATTCATTTCTATATTTATTTAATAATAGCCTTCATAAATCATTTTTTGATCTTGCTAATTTCCCCTTAAAACAATATTCTTCAAAATCTTACTTATATCCAGTTTGTGGAGATATTTTACAACTGCCATATCGTGCTGATTCATTTGATTTTGTATCTGCTTTGGATGTTTTAGAACACATTAAAGATGACCAAATAGCGGTTTCCGAAATCAGCAGAATTTTGAAAAAAAATGGAATAACCGTCGTTACAGTCCCTCATAAAATGAAATATTATACCTGTCAGGACAAATTAATTGGTCATTACAGGAGATATGAGATAAACCAAGTAAAAGGATTATTTAAAAAGTATAATTTAAAGACAATAAAATTCTTTGGAATCTATGGCCAATTGATGCGTGTGGCAGATATCCAATCTTCAAATCCTAAAGAATTTGAAAAAAAAATATTAAAATTAAGAAATCGTTATGAAGCAAATACTATCTTTCGAAATATCTGGAATATACTTGTTAAAATTATGGCTAAGATCATGAAATTGGATGCAAAATATCATTCATTAAACAAAATTATGAATATTGCTTTTATTTTTATAAAGGAGTAAGTTAGATTTTAAGAATAATCTTTCTTTAATTTCTCGAATAATTTTTTGTATTCATCAATAAACTTATCTTCTTTTGTTTCATCAATTTTTTGTAAAAGTTCAACAGACTTCGTGAGAGCTTCAGATTTTCTTTTAATCTTTTCTAAAAAAAATTGTTTATTAAACTGAGATTGTGATATTTTATTCTTTACTTCCATAATTGAATCTCCGATTTCTTTTTGAGATTCAATTACATTATCAATAACACCTAATGACAATTGCCTTTTTCTTTGTTCTAGTTGAATACAATTATCACAAACAAGGTTGCTTGAGGATTTTTTCCCTTTTTCTACCATAAAAGGATTGCCGCATCGAGAACATGCAACAAGTTCAACTATTAATTTTTCGTCGTTAGAATCAGGCATATGATAAAATTGATAATAAAGGTTATTTATTTACTAAATTAATAACGTTTCTATAATTTAATTTTTGATTTTTTTATTAATAACCATATTTTAAGAAACTTTTTGAGATAAAAGATATTTGATTGTATATGGAGCTATCACT
>JBHLKV010000276.1:0-2830 GCA_048886305.1 Candidatus Hodarchaeota archaeon | reverse complement strand
CCTAGTAAATTGGTATAGAAACGATTAAATCTTCTTATCCTTCCTATTCTCTCTAGATTTTTTTTCAATATTCCTCAAAATATATAATGAGTTTACTAATTTAAATCTTGACAAAGTCAACTAAATATTTGATATTATCAAGCAATTATACTTTTTAGATTTATTAAATGAAAAAGACCTCGGTTTTGAGAAAAAGAATATAGATTTTTTGAGCAAGATATTTTATAATCCCTTAATCTAATATAAATTAATATTAATAACTATTTTTATTAAAGGTTTTATTTTTGAGTGATTTAGAAGGTTTAACAAGAAATTTAATAAAAAAAGGGTATTCAGACAGTCAAATCCTTGATAGATTAGTTCAGGAATATCTGGATTTTAAAGATATTGATAAAAATTTAGCTTATAAATATGCTCATGCAATCATAGAAGAGTGCAAAAAAAGCGATCTTCAATATATTTTAGAGCCTTTTATAAAAGAATTATTAGAAGTTAATCAATCAAATGTCTCTGTAGGAAAACAAGGAGTAGGATGTCGAGGTGCTGGAGACTTTTTTGTTCATAAACTTGTGACTGATTTTTCAGAAACAGAACATAAAGCATTTTTATCTCCTACTTCTCTTGATGATGCTGGAGCTGTTCGATTGCAAGATATAAAGGGATTTAAAAAAGATTTAATTAGTACAAAAGATTTAATTATTGTCTCCAAAATGGAAGGAATTCATTCTCGTCTTAGTGATTACCCATTCATTTGCGGTTTTCATGTGACAAGAGCTGCTTTAAGAGATTTGTATGTTAAAGGAGCAAAGCCTATTTCAATAATGATTGATGTTCACTTAGGCGATGATGCTGATGTGGGAAAACTATTTGATTTCATGGCGGGTATTTCTACAGTTTCGGAACTAACAAAAGTCCCAATAACAGCAGGATCCACATTAAGAATAGGAGGAGATATGGTAATTGGGGATAGACTAGTTGGAGGAGTATCTGCTGTAGGTCTGACTAATAGAAAGTTATTGGCAAGAAGAAATATACAGGTTGGAGATGTAATCCTAATGACTGAAGGAGCAGGAGGTGGAACAATTACAACAACAGCCATTTATTCTGGAAACCATGATGTCGTAAAAGAGACATTAAATATTAAATTTCTCGAAGCTTGTGAAGTCATTTTAAACTCGGATTACATTAGCGAAATTAGAGCTATGTGTGATATTACAAATGGAGGATTGAGAGGTGATCTATACGAAATTAACTATGAAGCCAATTGTGGAGTTAACATTTATGTAGAAAAAGTAAGAAATTTGATAAATCCAATCGTTTTAAATATGTTAGAAAAAGTTGGAGTGGATTATCTGGGAGTTTCTTTGGATTCTCTTTTAATATATTGTTCTAAATCTATTTCAGATAAAATTATTATTGATCTTAAAAGAAAAAATATTAAATGTGATGAAATAGGTTATGTAGATGATTCAAAACAAGTTTTTATAACGAAAAAAGGCAAAGAGAAAAAAAAAATTCTTCCTAAATTCAGAGAATCTGCTTACACTAAGATAAAACAAGAAATTGGAGAAAAAGCACCTAATCATATTAATGTAATGGAGAAGAATATTGAAAAAGCAGCCATAGAAGCATTAAAAAAGCGAAAGAAGATACTTGAATATGTAAAACATCAAAAACAAAAATAAACATTAATTTAAATCCAAGACCTCATTCATAGATCCTGATCTAAAACCTTCAATATCAATCGTAACGTATGTAAATCCGAGTTCTTTTAATTTGATATGAATTAATTTCATATTATTTGTAGTTAAAATATCAGATAAATCTTCAGGTAAGAATTCAATACGAGCAAGACTCTCTTCATGTAATCTTACTCTTAATTGCTTTAAATTAAATTTATTTTTAAGAAATTTTTCAGCTTCTCTAATCATATTTAGCTTTTTTTCGCTTATGATTTGACCATAAGGAATTCGTGATGAAAAGCATGCCATCGAAGGTTTGGATTGAATAGCAAGCTCATAAAATTTGCATATTTCTCTTATTTCACTCTTATTTATATTGTATTCAATATATGGAGTGGATATTTTTAACTCTTTTAAGGCTTGCAATCCTGGCCTATAATCCGAAAGATCATCTGTGTTTGAACCATCTATAACAACATCAAAATTTTTTAATTCTTTAATTTTGAGAATTTCTTTATATAACCCCTTTTTGCAAATATAACATCTGTTTGAAGGATTGCACTGAAAATCTTCTTCTTTTAAGGGATCTCGGTCTATAATCATATGATTTATGTCAAATTTTTTTGCAAATTGAGAAGATTCTTCTAATTCTTCTTCAGGATAAAGAATTGAGCGTTCTGTTATAAGTAGCGTTTCTTTAGCATGTTTCTTTGAAAGAAATGCCAAAAGGGAGCTATCTATACCTCCTGAAAAGGCTACTATTACTTTTTTATCTCTTACAAAAGAGATTAATTTATCTAATTTTTTTTTAAGATTTTCAGATAACTCCATTACTAGTTAATAAGTTCTTTAGAATTTAGATTATTCTCTAATAAAATAAAAATTATGATTACAAAAAAAAGATATATTTACCATTTAAAGTTTGGATTAAAAAAGAGAATTGTATTAAGTTTTTGCAGAGTTATCCATACAATAGGATAATACCACGCAATCCCACTTAATATCATTAGCCATTCAAGAAATGCTCTTGTTAAGGGTTCTGGTGGTACTAAAAAAAATATAGAAGCAGCAGGTGGACCAAATATCATGAAATAACCAATAATTTTAGGGAATATCCTTCTTTTTAAAACGATCGCTAATCCCGTGAA
>JBHLKV010000275.1:0-2839 GCA_048886305.1 Candidatus Hodarchaeota archaeon | reverse complement strand
TTCGTGAAATCAGCGTTTCCCGATCATTTCTATATATTTCTATAATATCAAGATATATATGATGATATTATCTTGAAAATTGAATTTTATACTATCCAGTGAATGGGGTAAAATTGTACTCGATTTTTTAAATAGAATTCATGAAATTATAATATATGGTACATGAAATCATTAAAGTTCTTAATAATCAAATTATTTATAACGCTTTTTTGTTTAAAGAATCAAATTTAGATGTTTACAGAGAAAATATAAAAAATCTAAAAAATAAAAAGAATGAGTTTAAAAAAAATGCCAAGACTAAGAGTAGAATTTGTTAATTATTGTAATGTAATATTGGGGAAGAAGGAGGCCAAGAATGATGAAAAATAATAAATTTCTAATGAAACTCAATAAAGAGCAATTTCAAATTCTATTTCCTATAAGAGAAAGTATTGTTACCACTATAAACCTTGATGGAAGTATCGAGAATGAATCAATACTTATACCAGATGATTGTATTTTATGCAATTACGGTTGTAAAAAAAATATAGTCAACGAGGAGTATTTTTATTTATTGATGATTGACATTGATTTAAGTCAAGGAACTATATGCAAAGATTGTAAAGAAAGTTATTTCAATGAGCTAAAAATTATAGATTTTAATGAAATTTATGAGAAATAGTTATAACTATTGAAAATCAATTAAAAATAACCCTGAAATAAAAAAATTTAATTATTTGGGAAGGTTTTTTTACTTGTAAATTTACATTTTAAATTTACTATCATGGGCCTGTGGATTAGAGGAAGATCGTTCGCTTGGCATGCGAAAGGCCGCGGGTTCGATAAGTAACACGTATATCGTGTTTTGCTCGGAGATCCCGCCAGGTCCATGCATTTCTCTTATTATTTTAACATTATGATTTAAGAAAAAAAGGAAAAGGGATTAGAAAGAAATTAGATTATCGACTTTTTGAGTTTCTTCTTTATAATAATTACAGCTAAAGGTAGAAAAACAAGCAGAACGATTGAATTATATCCTGGAATGGCCTCTTCTTCCCCACCAATGCCTATTTGACAACTCATTAAGGGAAAATTATCTTGACTATTTGCAATGCCAGATATATTGTAAGGAACATCACCAATTCCATTACCATCTGAATCTATGCCGGTATAATCATGCCAGTAATTCCCTTTAGCTCCATTATCCCATCGATTTTCCAATTGATAAGCGGGATCATTTGCATTAAGAGTGTTATTCAGACAATTGAGATAAATATTGTTTTGATAACTACCTCCTGATAATTGTATTCCCACACCCCCGTTTTGCTTTACCCAATTTTCCACAACGTCGTTATATGATCCCCAAATCCTTATTCCATCATTAGAATTATAATTTGCAGTATTTCTTGAAATAAAATTGTATTCTCCACCACTCAAGACAATTCCTGTATCTCCGGCGTAGCACATGTAGTTTTCTAGGATTATATTATTATCACAACTATCTAAATACATCCCCCAATGGATGTTCTCATTCGCAAAATTTCCCGATATTTCATTATTATCACTCTCCTCTAACCTTATTCCATAGTAATTGTCATTTACGATATTATCAATTAATTTTCCATTGGATACAAAATCTAACCTGATTCCTGCATAATTAATGATTGTTCCAATTGCATTGAATACCGTACAATTTTCGATCCTAAAGTGTACATCGGAATTTTCAATCCAGATGCAATTATCTTCATTTCCACCATCTATTATCAAATCTTCAATATTATATGGATCAGAAGCCGTGCCCTGACCTGTACAATTTCCCGCATTTTTAAAGGCTAACCACCCAGAATTGCCATCTATGTGTATTTTTCCTGATATAGCTGAAGTTTTTAAATTAATATGACCGAATTCATCGTCGTAATTCGCACTTATATCGCGATCTCTAGTATTAAACCTTGGATTATTCATAAAAATAGGGGAGAAGGCTAAGATAATTCCTAAAAATATTAGAATTATTGTCTTTATTTTTCTATTTGATTTCATTCTAATTTCACCAAAATTTTATTTAGTTTTTCACATACAAATTAAGATAATATTCTATTTAAGAATTAATAGTAGCCTACTTGATCTGATCACAGAATTCACAGAACACACACTTCTGAACCTATTTTCTATACGAAAGTGGGTAAGCTTATAAATGGATTTAGATTTAGTTGAATATAAAGGTGTTCAAATACGGAAAATTGATGTATATTTATTAGGTTTTTAGCCAAGTCCATGCATTTCTCTTATTACTTTATCAATCTGATTTAAGAAAATTAAAAAAAATTATTTGAATTTAGGACGCTTTCTTAAGAGAATTAAATAAATATTATATATGACTGATAATATTATCCTAGTGTTTGTTGGTTTTGGAATGCAGAACAACAAGTATCATTATAGAAGCAGGCGCAAATGGTATCATCATAGGCTCTGCGATGGTTAATATAATTATAAAATTTAGGTGATTTTGAAAAGATGGAAAATGAAATGGTAGAATTCGGTTCTAGTATAAAAAAAGCAATAAGGAGGTCAAAATAAATGACAGGACAAGAACCAGATCGATTTGATTATAAAGGTCAGAAATTTGAATTAGTAGGTATGAAGGGCAAAGGATTACTCATACCAAGTGATTTTGGAATTGAAACTCATATGACTGCTACTAGTTGTCGGAGAGGATATATAATGAGATACAAAATAGTTGAAAATCAACTAGTTTTGGATGGCTTTTGGTTTAGTTCAAAAACTGACGATCTCCCTGAGATTAATGGTATAAAACCTGTTAAATTATCAGAAGAAACGGCGGAAGAGGATGATTATATGC
>JBHLKV010000274.1:0-2864 GCA_048886305.1 Candidatus Hodarchaeota archaeon | reverse complement strand
CCATCTTTATCAATTCCGGCGATAATTATATTCGTATAAAGGGGCATCATTTTTCTGGAATACAAATAATTTGAAACTAACTTGCCTAGACTCTTAGTAGAAATTTTCTCTCCTGCTTCTAAACGATACAAATTTGCTTGAGCTTTTAAAATCTTAACTAAAATTTGGAAATCACCAATTAATCCGTATGCTGCTAATCCAATATGATCAGTTATTTTAAAAACCTTTTTTGTGGATTTACTTTTTACGGAATAACCCCAAGTCGCCCTTCGGTCGTTGCCTAATACAACGCCATCCTTACATTTAATTGCAACTCCACAAGCGCCAGGAACAATAATTTGTTGAGACATTTTTCTTTTTTCCTAATAGATTTTTATTGTTAAAATATAGAGTTCTTTTGATAATATAAAATAATCAGAATTAATTAAAATTTATCTTTTAATTTATAAAATTATGGAGAAAAGAATTACCTTTTTTTCCTACTACTCGAAGAACTCCCATTTTTCTTAAAGAATATGTCATTTTTCGAGTTAAGCTAATTGTTTGCTTAAGTTTTTTAGCTAGCTCATAATTAGTAAAGGGAACTTCAATATCCCATGGTATTTGAGCTAAGAAATCATCAGGACTATGAAATGTTCGCCATTCAATAACTTTTAGCAATTTTTTATCTCTTATACTCCACCCCTTTCGACTCCACAATTCTTTTCCATTTTTTTGACGGATTTCTTCTATTTGAATTAAGATAACTTTCATTGATAAGTTAGGGCTAGAGATAATTTCTGGGATATAAACTAGTTCATCAAATAAATTATTATAAGAGCTATGTTTAGGGGATAGGCGCTTTATAATCTTGGAGTGAGTATTATCTTTGTAAATTATCCATTTATCAGAAATTATGGGATAAACTAATAAAATTTTATGATTTTTAATTAATTTTCCAAGTTTTTTTCTTAAGGCTGAGAAGTTTTGAGTTTGAATTTCAATAAGCAAATCTTTACGAACTATATCTATAATATATCCATCAATGGGGGACTCTAATTGGTCTCCCGGTTCTCGATACCATTCCTTTAATTTTGCATGAAGTGAACTTTCTCTTAGAGTTCCAATTCCATTTGACCGTAAGGATTGATGAATACTTGCCATATTTTTATAATCATTATTCTTTTAGAATTTAAATCTATGCTTGAATTAATAAGACTGTAATACTGGTATATATTACTATGAATTTCTATAAAATTTTATTCAATACATCAAGAAATTAATTTCGTCTATTATGGCTCTATATATATTGGTTTTCATATTTATTTTAACCATGTGATTTATAGATTGAAGATAATTTTTACTTGTTACTTCGATTATAACTAAATGTTTATGATCAGATAATTCATAATATGATATAACGTGGGGATCATTTCTATCGATAAAAGATTTTTTAATTCCTTATTGAATTAAAATATAAACTATATTATGAATAAATTTTTCAATATTAATATTTGAACAATTGTGATACTAAATAAACTCATTCATATATTTAGTATGATCAATAAGTTAGTGATCCTATATAGGATTATAAAACATTTATTGTGGATTGCTAATTTTCATTAAAATTTTTTTAATTCCCCATTACCCCATAATAAAACCTATTTTATGGATCTTTTACTCAAATTTGTTATTTGAATTATTTTGATTCTAATAAAATTAATTCATATTCTTTGTATGATCAACCACCAAATGATCATAGAAAGTTACCCTTTAATTGAAATATAAATTTTTTGTCGTAATTTTTTTTCCATTTAACTCTTTTTATTCTTCTGATTCGCCATAACATTTAAATAACTCTTCAGATATAATACTATCTAAGAAACTTTAAAAATAAATTAAAAAAAAATTAAAACCTTAAATTTTTAAAAATTCCAATAAATAAGTGGAGGAAAAATAATTATGGCAAAGAAAAAACATTCCTTTGCATGGAGTCCAATTCGCAGATTGATGAAGCAGCAAGGTGCAACGATAGTAGCTCGAAATGCGGTTGATCTATTAATTGATCATTTAGAAAAGACAGCCTCAGCATTAACTTCACAAGCAAGAGCATTCACAACTCATGCAAACAGGAAAAAGATTACCAAGAACGATCTTCTTCTCTCAATAAAGTACAAATAGAAGATATTCTTAGAAAATTGTATTAAAAACCATTTTTTTTTCTATTTTTAGTTTTATATTAAGAGAAAAAAAATAGATAATTTTATTTTTCAGATTTAAATTCTAATATCATTCTTTTTTTAATCATTACGGCTATTGTAACGCCTAAAGTGGCTACAATCAATACAAATATATAACCTGAAATTACTTGCGAACTTGGTGTTTCAAGCCCCCCATCTATAATTGTCCAAGAAAAGTTAGTTATGATAAATTCTCTTGCATCCGCTGCTGCGCTGCTATATTTTGAATTACCTGCATGAAAAGTTACACCGAACTGCAAGGTTAATTGCGACCAGCCTAATAATAAATTATCATAATTAGACGTCGATAGTTTAACCGCATAAAACATATCATCCATTTCTGTCACGCTCGAAACATTCCAATTTCCAAGGGGCTGGTTGAAAGAGGAAGCTTCATAGAACATCCCTCTCATATCTGTCACGCTCGAGACATTCCAATTGTCAAGGGGTTGGTTAAATGAAGAAGCCTCATCAAACATCCTATACATGCCTGTCACGCTCGAGACATTCCAATTGTCAAGGGGTTGGTTAAATGAAGAAGCCCCAGAGAACATCTCACTCATATATATCACACTCGAGACATCCCAATTGTCAAGGGGTTGGTTAAATGAAGAAGCCTCATCAAACATCCTATACATATCTGTC
>JBHLKV010000273.1:0-2865 GCA_048886305.1 Candidatus Hodarchaeota archaeon | reverse complement strand
AAAAATCGATAAGATAAAAACAGGAATGGAATTGCCCCTTTTACCATTGCCGGTATGCATGATAGGGGCTCATGTTGATGGTAAACCAAATTTTAATACAATAGTTTGGTTTAACCTTTTGAATTCTCCACCTTCTCAGATTGGAGTTGCAATGTCAAAAAGACATTATACTAATAAGGGTATTAAAGAAAATGAAGCTTTTAGCATTAATATACCTTCTGCTGATATGGTTATGGTAACCGATTATGTTGGCTTACATTCAGGTGCTGAAGTTGATAAATCAGAAGTATTTGATATATTTTATGGAGATCTTAAAAAGGCGCCAATGATAAAGGATTGTCCTCTAAATATAGAGTGTAAATTGGTCAAAACAATAGAACTTGAAAGAACAGAATTATTTATAGGGGAAATTGTTGAAGTTTATACAGAAGAGAAATACCTCACTAAAAATAAACCAGATTTTAAAAAAATGGATTTATTTATTTTTTTAATGCCTGATGGTCCATATTTGAGAATTGGAGAATTTCTCGCAAAGGCCTATGATATTGGAAATAGTTATAAAGCAAAACAAGATTAAAAAATTAAAAAAAAGAGGAATAGAAAAATGGATAAAATAATTGCATATTGTGGACTTAATTGTGCTGAATGCCCCGCATATATAGCTACTCAAAAAGAAGATAAAGAAGAAATTAAAAAAGTTGCTAAAGAATGGTCTAGTGATGAGATGCCTTTTAAACCAGAGGATATTTATTGTGATGGTTGTAATATGGGTGGAAGAATTTTTAGCTGGTGTAATGAGTGTGATATAAGAAAATGCTGTATAGAGAAACAATATGATAATTGCGCTTATTGTGAGGATTACATCTGCGAAAATTTAGCGAAGTGTTTTGAAAGAAGTCCGTCGGCTAAGCAGAATCTAGAGGAGATTAGAAAAAATATATAAGACTCAGAGGGAAAATAAATGGAATCAGAAGAAATAAAAAAGCAGAGTCTAGAATTAATAGAAACATCTAAAGCAGCATATCTTACAACGATCGATCCAGATGGATTTCCTATAACGAGAGCAATGTTCAATTTAAGAAATAAGGAACAATTCCCAGAATTTTATGAATTTTTTCAAAAGCAAGATAATAAATTCGCGATATATATTGGAACCAATACTTCATCCTCTAAAGTTGCACACATAAAAAAAAATCCGAAAATCAGCGTTTACTTTTGTGATCCAGATGATTTTAAAGGAGTTATGTTTGGTGGAATAGTGGAAACTGTTAGTGATATAAAGGTTAAAAACACTATCTGGCTTGATTGGTGGACAAAGTATTATAAAGAAGGACCAAATGATCCAGATTATACACTTCTTATATTAAATCCAAAAGAGCTTCGATTTTATTACAAATTAAACCAAGTTAATTTTAAATTATGAAGGAAACAATGAAACAGCAAAGGAAAGGAGGTTTCCTAATATCTAAAATTCATCAATTATCTCAGAGAATATTTGCTAAGATCCTAAAAGAACATCAACTAGATGAATTCAACCCTGCTCAAGGAAGGATTATGTTTGTTTTATGGCAGAAAGATAGTATACCTATTCATGAACTCGTAGAAAAAACTCAATACAGTAAATCTACTTTGACTTCAATGTTAGATAACCTTGAAAAGTCAGGATTTATAAATCGTGTTCCTTCAAAAGAAGATAGGCGAGAAATTTTAATTGCTTTAACAGAGAAGGATAGATTATTACATGATAAATATATAGAGGTTTCACGTGAAATGGGATCTTTTTACTACAATAATTTTAGAGACCAAGAAATAGATGAGTTCGAAAATTACTTAGAAAGAATTTTAAAAAACCTAATAGATTACGATATAAAACACAAAAATTAAATAAAATTTTTTTTTTATTCTTTCTTGAGATAGACTTTATTATATAACAGTATTGTTAAAACACTACCGACTCCTGTTGAGAAAAGAACATCAGATGCAAAATGAGCACCAGTTATAATAGTACTAATTCCTACTAATGTTCCCCAGGTTATTGTAAGTATTGTTACGATGATTCTATAAGGCCATTTTCGATCCTTGACTAGGATTAAGAAAGGTAAGAATAACCATCCTTGAGCAGTGTGACCACTTGGAAAACTAAAATTTCCAAAGTCTGGTCCAGGAGGAAGAAACCATGGAGTGTAATTTGTATAACCGGTTGCCAAATATTTAAAACGAATTCTCCCACACAATAGTTTAGTAACCTGTACAAATAATAATGAATTGATAATGGATATTGCTGCGAATACTGTGGCAATATTTTTATATTGTCTCCAGTCCTTTTTTGAAAATATAATTAAAAGGAATAAATTGGCGAAAGTCATTCCTGCACTCAAATTAAGTAACCAAGCATTCCAAAAAATTAATGAAATAACGAATAAGATTAATCCAATAACTATAAGTACAATTGCAGGGATTTTTTGCTTTCTTACGTGTTCAATATAACTTCCTATCCACAGTGCACCTGTTGCAAATGATAAGCCCCAACCTGGAGCTTCAAAGAAATATAAAAACTTAGCTAGTCTGAAATCTCTGTCTACAACTGCTTTAGATATTTCTAAGTCTGTAAATCCGAAGATAATTGCTAACACAATCCATGAGAGTATAATTACCAACAATAATTTTGCTAAAAATGTTTCTTTTAATTTTTCTAGCATAACTCTTTCTCGTCTTCTCTTTTATAAAAGTTTTTTTATTACCCTACGTATAAAGTATTTTTTTAAAGTTAATTATCTTTTAATATTTCAAAAATAAGGTGAATATAATGAAATCAGAATCCTTAAATATACTTGCAATTTTTGCGCATCCTGATGATTTAACATT
>JBHLKV010000272.1:884-2905 GCA_048886305.1 Candidatus Hodarchaeota archaeon | reverse complement strand
TGTAATAATTCGGTTTAAAAACCTTACAAAAAAATTCAATGATTTCTATGCTGTTTCGAATATAAATATTGATATAAGAAGAGGTGAAATCGTCGGATTCCTTGGTCCTAATGGTGCTGGTAAATCAACTACTATGAAGATGATGGCTTATCTTCTAAAACCTACAAAAGGAGAAATTTGGATTCGTGGTAATGGAAGATTGCAAAAATTATCTAATCATAATAAAGATTATTTATTAGATAATATTGGATTTTTAATAGAAAATCCTGCTTTTTATGGAAATGTAACACCACGCATGATTTTGAAGTATTTTGCTAAGCTTAAGGGATATCCTAAAAATAAAGTAAAACAAAGAATTGAGGATGTCATTGAAATGTTTGGATTGTCCAATTGGATTGATAAGAAAATCAAAACTTTTTCAAAGGGGATGCGTCAGAAAATAGGGATAGCTTCTGCGATAATTCACAATCCTGATATTGTTATTTTGGATGAACCACAAACAGGTTTAGATCCTCAGGCAAGAAGAGAAGTAAGAGATTTTATTTTAGAATTAAAGAAAATGGGTAAAACCATATTTCTTAGCAGTCATTTACTTTATGAAATTAGTGAAGTTGCAGATAGGATTGCCATAATAAATAAAGGAAAAATCATTGCTTTTGACACAATTGATAATTTAGAATCTAAAGCTAAAAAGAGTGTTATTAATTTTGAATTACTTGATCATCCTGAAGAAGACAATCTGGAAAATGTATTAAATCATTTAAAAGAAATTATTTCTCCACATACAGGCGTTTCCAATAGCAGTAATTCACTAGATTATAAAAAAGATACTAGAATATTCCAAGTATTATTTGATGGAGATCCTAAAAATCAATTAACAATATTGAAAGCCCTTATGGGACATCAATATAAAGTCATTGAATTTTCTGTACCAAAAGCAGGTTTACTTGAAAACCTCTTTATTGATCTTATTAATCCTATCAAAAAAGCGGAGGCATAAAAAATGGGACTAGTTACAAAACAAAAATTTAGATTACAAGAATTAGAAATTGATAGGCAAAAAGCTGGTCTTAGAAGAGATTTTGTGCAGATAGGAGACACAGTTAAATTTGAATTAAAGAAGAATGTGAAAAAATTATATTTAATGTTGGTTGTCTATTTAGGCATATTTTTCTTGTCCTTTCTATTGAATGAAACCTTAGGGGATTTAATGGGTGAGATAGCCCCTAATAATTCAGCTACTCTCATGAAAAATTATATTGGTGGATGGTTTTCAATGTCACTATTGATAAGTACTGCTGCTTTTGGAGGGTCCATAATAGCGGAAGATTTCTATAGGCAAACAGGTAATTTATTATTTCCAAAAACAAGTAAAGCACGTCTTCTTGTAGGAAGATTAATCTCCAATTATATTCTAAATGGTATATGCATAGCATTTTTTTATACTTTAGTAGCTATAACTGCTTTCATTAAATTTGGAGAGGTTAGTATTACAATATTTAACTCTATAGGATGGTCCTTGTTGTATGCTTTTGTTTTATTATCATTTATGACACTCCTGAGTAGTATCATGAAAAACACTTCATTTACTATAATTACAAGTATCTTTCTGTTATTAATAGTTATGGAGATGATCCCATTTATATTGAATTATTCAGGTGTAACTAAAAATAATGAAATTCCAATGTTTTTTCTCTTTAATTATTTTGGATATATAATAAGTGAAAGCCTAGAAATGCCTACAGAACGTTATATTACATCAATGGAAGGACCTCCAGGAGCAGAAATGGAAATATCTTATTGGGTCACCCCAAATGAATTAACAGCTGCAATTGGTATGATTATATATATTATAATCTTCTTATCCCTAGCATACATAATATACAGAAGAAGACAAAGTAAAGGGGAATAATCTTACACCCCTTATTTTTTTTATATAAGAAATTATTGTATCTGTAACTGGATATTTGTATAACATAAAATAGAATTTTCACAAGATGGAGTTGGCGATTATTTGCCCA
>JBHLKV010000272.1:0-874 GCA_048886305.1 Candidatus Hodarchaeota archaeon | reverse complement strand
AATAGAATTTTAATATAAATAAATTAAGATTTAAAATTATAAGGAAAAAAAGAATAGAAATAATTTAACTTTCATACTCTTGTAAAATATCGCCAAATAATCTTTTGACGGCTTCAATACGAGTTTCTTCTCCAATCTGCTCGACGTTCTTTAAGCTTATTGCTTCTTTAGGACAGACAAGTATACATTGAGGTTCTTTTACTCCAGACTCCTCATCAATATACTCTTCCTTCATGTCTTCGCAAAGATCACAAATAAGAGCTTTCTGAGAATCAATATGTAATGATAGAACACCGAAATCGCATGCCCGAATGCAGAAGGCACAACCATTGCACTTATCGTTATCTACAATTATAGATCCTGTCTCTTCATCCTTTTCTAATGCTTTTTCTGGGCAACTGCGAACACATGGAGCATCTTCACATTTTTGGCATGCTAAGGCAATATTAAAAACAGGTTCGATACGTACTCTATGAATTCTTGTATTTATAGGATTAAATTCACCATCGTGTACAAAAGAACATACAGATTCGCAAGTTTCACAACCAGTACATAAATTTGGATCTACGATGATAAATTGATGCATCTTTCCTCCTCTTTTCTTAGTACCAGCTTTTGACATTATTTTTTACCTCCTTTCTTTGCTGATGCTGGTTTTAAATTGCCAATCACGAAGTCCATTCCTAATTTTTTTAAGGTTGCATCAGTAGGAATACCTGTTTCTTTATCCCAACCCCTTGCTTCATAATAGCCAGATAATATTTGTTGAAAGCCATCTTCCTTTAGTGTCACTCCTTTAGCAGGACCTTTTGTATGAGCTTGTTTAAAGAACCTTTCTGGAGGATGATCATCTGCTCTGGTCCAACCTTCTCTG
>JBHLKV010000271.1:0-2906 GCA_048886305.1 Candidatus Hodarchaeota archaeon | reverse complement strand
ATCTTAGAAAAATATACTTTTAAATAACGATTATTTAGTTATTTATAGATAATTAGCCCATATATTATGTAAATTTAAAAACTATAAAGAGAGAGTTTAGAAGAATTGAATCAGAATAAAGCTCATCACGCAATTGTAGTTAATCCAAATCTAGGGCATCCAACTTTTTTAGGTGTTGATCCTAAATTAAAAACGAAAAATTTTCGAACTGAATTATTAATTATCAGTAACATAGTAGATATAAAGGAATTTGAGAAGTCCATAGCAGGTAATATACAATTAAACCCTATATTTGACTATAAATGGAAATTAAGAAACGTGATTAAGAAGAAAAAAAAGAAAAAAAGAGTGAAGCTTTTTGCTAAAGAATATACTTTAGATGAAAGTGTCCAAGATTTTAAATCGGAAGATGTCGATTATAAATTGTATAAATTAAAGATAAAATCTTATAGAGGAAATTCAATTTATTCAACTGTTTTAGATGTTAAAGAAGAAACTACGATATCTATTAATGATAAATCTTACTTAGAAGGTTTTATTCCTCAGGATTATTTATTAAAATATCAAGTTTTTTCAGACTTAAAGAAATTCTATAGAGTGCTAATAGATTTTAAAATTAGTAAGGAAATTAAGAAATTTTTAAAGGAAAGAAATTTCGTTATGTTTGATGTGATTTTGTTAGAAAATCAAGTTAATTTTCATTCTATTGTTATCTCTAAACAAGATTGGAAAAATTTTACATTTATTCACGCCACAGATTTACATTTAGCAGAAAGAAACGATCGGATCTATAGGATTATCAAAAAATGGACCGAGTCATCCATTAAAACAAATGTAGAAGATTTTTTAAAGCAAGCAATGAAAAAACTAAAGATTAAAAAAATAAAACAAAAAGAAGAATCTCTGTCAGAAATTACAATTCCCTTGAGAAAGCGCTTAATTAATCCAAATAATCAATTTAGAAAGTTTATAAAACTGATGAATAGAAAGGTGATCGAAAATCAAGTAGACTTTATTATTCTAACTGGAGATCTTGTTGATTATACAATTCTAAGCAGATTATCGAAAAAGATTAAAAATCTCAATGAATTTAAATATGAAGAAAGTAACTGGCAGACCTTCAAAAATCTAGTATTAAATGTACCAGCTACACGTAACCAAAAAGGAGTAAAAAAAAGTGAGGAATTACTTTGTCCTATCATCACTACTATAGGAAATCACGATTATCGACCATATCCTTATGATTTAACATGGGCAGAAATGTATAAAAAAATAGGATTAAATGCTGCAGAGGCTATTGCTTTAAATGAAATGTTCTCAGCATCCCCTATATCCGCTTTAACAAAATCTCCTTTTGCGTTAAAGGGATATTCATCAGAAATTAATCCATTTAATGATTTTTATTTTATGCTAGGGAATAACATGTTTATTTTTTTAAATAGTGGGGCAGATTCATTTAAAAATATAAGAGATTTATTAACTGGCCATCCATCAGTAACAGGTCTTTCTGGTAGGCAAATACAATTTCTAGAAAACCTAATTAATCTCAAACTGAGGGAGAGTTCAAACACTTTCCTCTTTTTACACGGACCACCAATAAATACAGGTACAAAACATTATAGTTTACAATTATTTGGAAAAAAAGGTAGTAAAATTCTAAAAAAGAAGCTTGTGGATTTTAAAGAGTCTTTCCTTAAAAAGTTAGGAAAACCGCTTTCAATGGCAAGAATAGATCAATCATTTAATGTAAAATATGGATGCATTTCATCAAATTGGGAGAAACTCATCAAATTTTGTAAAGATTATTGTATATTGACTCTATCAGGTCATACACATACACTGCGAGAATTCCGATTAGAAGAACCAAAAGAAAAATCCTATGTATATGACGCCCCTCCTTTTAAATTAAAAAAAATTGAAAATCCTGCCGCGATTTTTTATGATATCTATTCAGAAATGCATACTACATCAGAAATAATTGAAATGAATAAACCATATATCGTACAAACTCCTGCATTAGGATTAGGTGGATATAAGAACCCAAAAACTGCGGGAGCATATAGGGAGATTATTGTTAAGAATGGAAAATTGAGTTCATTTAGGGTATACTATATTGATCGCTAAATTATCTCTGGTAGAATGGCATTATTCGGACAACTTTTGAAGCAATTTAAGCATTTATTACATTCTGAAAAATTATTTTTTCGGAAATAAATATATTCTTGTCCATTTTTTTCCTTTTGGAGTTCAAAAAGATTTTGAAAACAAAAATCATTATTTAAACAAAATTTGCAAAGGTTACATCTTCCTGAATCAATATAAAAACCTTTTAGACGACCTTCCTCTATTGAAATAACTTCAATAGCTCCATGCTCACAAACATCTACACACTTTAAACAACCTTTGCATTTATCATAATCCACATAACGCAATGAATTCTTAAAAAAAATTGCTTTTTGGTGGCAACTATACATACATCGTTGACATCTTACGCATAAATTTGGATTTATACTAATTGGGAATAATTTTTCATTTGCAATAATATTCATATAAATTCTAAAAATGCTCTAAGTTCAAAGATTAAACCTTATTATGTCAATTTCTGGAAACAATCTTCACAAAAAAAAATCCTTCGTGTTTTAGTACTGTCCCAAACCATATGACCCGATTTGTGCTTAGTTTCACAGCCCCAACACATTTTGGGTACTTTAGTATCAACAAAATATTGATCTGCCTTATTAAAAACGTCATCTTTTATTATTTCCTTATAACTTTTCAAAAATCTCACTTTCCTAATTCTGAATAATTATTCATAATCATAGGATCCAAAATATATATTATTATTTAAAGATTTTGAATAAGGTTCAATATTAGAATTTGATAATATTAGTAATTTATACTTAATA
>JBHLKV010000270.1:0-2914 GCA_048886305.1 Candidatus Hodarchaeota archaeon | reverse complement strand
CAATTTAACTTTAACCTACCACTATAAATTGATAATTGGCTTTCATATCCGCAAGCTGAGCAAATGTATGAGACTTTGTGCTCATTTCGAAAATACTTTAATACTCTATTAGGTTTAATAGAACCGTCTTTCTCTATATGTTGGATTCTATTACAATTTTCACAGATTGCCATAACTGGCATCCATGTTTTTTGCATTTCAATAAAAACTGCTTTTTTCTCTTCATCTAAAGTTGGTAAAATATATTTCTTTAAAATATCTTTAATTTTGCTAGTGCTTTCTAATGAAATTCTAATTTTTTCTTGCATTTCTTTAGTTTTATACAAATTGTGAGACCATATTATCTCTGTTTTAATTCCGAATTCTTCAAATGTGGAACTCAATTCATTACCGAAATGTTGTGCATAACTTTCACATTCACAATCTATAAATGGGCAGGGAATTAGAGAAAAAGGCTTTCCTTTATGTTTCTTTTGAAAATCAAAATCTATATAATCTGGAAACCTTTTAGCAGCATCTAGACTATCTAAAAATAAGAAAAACCTCACCTTTTTCCCTTTTTCCTCAAGAATTCTTCTTAAAGCATCACAAATTATAATTTCTCTTAAAATTCCAATATGTATTTGTCCCGAGGGGGTTTTTCCGGTAGCTAATGTAATTAAAGATTCATTTCTTACTAAGATCTTATCAACAATTTCTTCTAACCAATGAATATAATTTTTTTCACTCAAAACCTTCTCACTCCATAGCGAATTCTTTATTTAATTAATGATCACATTTATTTATCATTTTTTATTTTAGATCTTAGTGATTACATAATGAGGATTGCTGTTCTTAACAAAGATCGATGTAAACCGGGTAAATGTAGCCCTTTTGGAGAAAAACCTTGTATAAAATATTGTCCGAGAGTAAGAACAGGAGATAAAACGATTGTTTTAAGTCAGGATAGCAAAAGAGTTATAATTACAGAAAGTCTTTGTACTGGATGTGGTATTTGTATTAAAAAATGTCCTTTTAACGCAATTAGTATTGTTAATCTTCCCGATCCTTTGAAGAATCAAATAACCTATCGATATGGCCCAGATCAATTCTCTCTATTTAGAATGGCTATTCCTAAAAAGGGAAAAGTGTTAGGTTTAATTGGACAAAATGGAATTGGTAAAAGTACAATGTTAAAGATATTATCTGGGGATTTAAAATTGAACCTTGGAAGGTTTGAAGAGAATGCTCCTGATGATGATGAAATAATTAATTTTTTTAAAGGATCTGAACTACAGCAATATTTTATTGACCTTAAGAAAGATAAGGTTAAAATTGTACTTAAACCTCAGGATATTACAATAATACCTAAGTATGTTTCAGGTAAAGTTTTTGATTTATTGAAAAAAAATGATGTCGAAGATAAACTTGATGAGATAATAAATCAATTAAATTTAACTGAAATTATGGATCGTGACATTTCAGTATTATCTGGTGGTGAGTTACAAAGAGTAGCAATTGCTGCTGGCTACCTTAAAGATGGAGATATTTATCTTATAGATGAGCCGAGCTCTTATTTAGATGTTAGTGAAAGGATTAATATGGCTAAATTGATTAGATCATTAACTAATAAAAATAAAACAATCATCGTTGTTGAACATGATTTAGCAATCTTGGATTATTTAAGTGATTATATTTCTTTGTTTTATGGGGTTCCTAGTGTATATGGAATAATTTCCCATCCTCAAGGAGTAAGAGTTGGGATAAATATATATCTTAATGGATATATTAAAGATGAGAATCTTAGAATAAGAGAAATACCTATTCAATTTCATGAGCGTCCACCTCAAAATTCTTTTTTTGATTCTGGAGATGTGGTATTTTCTTATGATGACCTAGAAAAAACCTTAGGAGAATTTCATTTAACTGTTTCTGGCAGTGAAATACATGCCGGCGAGATAATAGGGATATTAGGACCAAATGGTATTGGAAAATCAACTTTTATAGATTTAATCGCTAACAAAATTAAAACTGATGATGAAAAAAATAATGATAACAAAAAAATTAAAGAATTAAAAGTGTCTGTTAAACCTCAATATATTAAAATGGATGATTCTATTTTAGTGGCCGACTTAATAAAAAAGATTAAATTGGCTCCTCATTTGAGTGAATCCTTTAAAAAACGTATGATTAATAATCTAAATCTAACAAATATTGGCGAAAGAATTATTTCTGAATTAAGTGGTGGTGAATTACAAAGAGTAGCAATAGCGACCTGCCTTACCGACGAAGCAGATATTTATTTGTTTGATGAGCCATCTGCTTTCTTAGACGTAGAAATGAGACTACAAGTAGCGCAGTTATTAAGAAAATCAATTGAAGAGATAAAGAAAGCAGCATTTGTTGTCGAACATGATATAATTACTCAGGATTTTATTGCTGATTCAATCTTAGTCTTCGAAGGAACTCCTGGATTAGAGGGAATTGCAATAGCGCCTCAAAATTTAAGAGATGGATTTAATTTATTTTTAAAAATGATGGGTATAACGTTCAGGAGAGATTCAGTTACCAAGCGGCCCAGAGTTAATAAAACTGGAAGTAAAAAAGATGTATATCAGAAAAAAATAAATGAATACTATTATATACCAAAAGGATGAAAGCTTTTCTGAATTAAAAAAATAATTTAATAGCAGAAATTAATCTTACACTCCTAGATTTCGATTGGAACTATTATTATAGGAGATTTGAAAAAATTTTCAATAATTAATATTTTAATAAATTAATTTAAATATGATTAAATAATTTTTACTTGGGGGCCATTTCAAATATAATATTAATTTTTTTAACTAGCCCATTTAAAATAATAATTTGCAATGGAAATTGAAGAGTCTATAATAATATTATTAATATTTCATTAACTAATTTTAAGTAAAAG
>JBHLKV010000269.1:0-2926 GCA_048886305.1 Candidatus Hodarchaeota archaeon | reverse complement strand
GAGTTACTTTCATCTTTAATATTTACCGAACTAATAAAACCAAACCAGCACAAAGCTTAGCAATTGTACTTCCTGCTGCTCTTTTAGATTTAGCAAATTTCATTCCGCATGATATTGGAGAAGATCCAATTCTTCCACAACCTTCAGAAGCAATATTTGCAATTAGATTATTTATTGGTTTAATACCTGGTATAGCACTAGTTTTAGCAGCACTAATTCTCCAGTTCTATGAAATAAGAGGAGGATATTGGGAAAAAATCCAAAAAGATATACTCATATTACATGACGAGAAACACAAAAAATTGAAGGAGATGGAAGGTTCAAGAGAAAACTTCTAAAGATCTAGAAAAAAGCAACATTTTTTATTTTCTTTTTTGTTTAAGTGCTTTCTTTTCTAAAATTTTGGAGTAAACTTCCCATTTGTCTTGTTCTCCAGGTTTTTTCTCTGATATAATGAACGTACAACATTCTGCTCCTGCTGGTATTGTTCTCGTGAACTCTATTTGATATTCCTTACTTAATTTGTTAGAGTCTCTAAATGCATTTATAATTCCTTGTACTAAGTATCTTTGAACTCTACAATCAAAGGCGGAATACACATCTTGTAGAGGACACCATAAGATATCAAATGAGCATTGGATATCATTATCTATTCGTGGATCTTCAATAGATGTCCATGCTTGTGTGTTTATAATTGTAGCTAAAAAACTCATCAATTCTATAGGGCTAATTTCTAATGGGACAGTAATATCCTTTATTATTTGTTCTCCTACCATATATCCAGTTTTTATAAGTGCATCATTTACAGCTTTTTGACCGTCTATTCCAAATCTTGCTTCATTCTCTTTTAAAATATTAATTACACTCATAGACATAAACAGCCCAAATTGAAGTAATGATGTTGGATCAAAATCCTCTCGGCTTAAAACTTTTTCTCTAAATTGATCTAAAGCTTCATTAAAAGGTTCACCTAATTTGGACTTATTCCAATTTATTTCTGTTCGTTTTCCTCCTTTTAATATCCCTTTTTTTATCATAATTTAGCTCTCATAAGTGAAAATTTTATATGTATAGATATAATGTATAGATATATTTAAGTTAAAAATTTAAAAATAAGTTGATTAATGAGGTGAATTGATATCTACATAGTAGTGCTGCTAAGACATGGAGAAAGCACTTGGAATAAAGAAAATAGATTTACTGGATGGACTGATGTAGATCTTTCAGAAAAAGGAATTGAAGAAGCAGAAGAAGCAGCTAGATTGTTGAAAGAAGGAGGTTATTCTTTTGATATAGCCTATACATCTGTACTGAAAAGAGGCATAAGAACTCTATGGATAGTGTTAGATCATATGGATTTAATGTGGATCCCTGTCTATCGATCATGGAGACTAAATGAAAGACACTATGGAGCATTACAGGGCTTTTATAAGGCCAAAATGGCAGCAGAAGTAGGTGAAGAACAAGTACTTATCTGGAGAAGGAGTTATGATATTCCTCCTCCTGCTCTTAAAACTACAGATCCCAGATATCCGGGAAATGATCCTATTTATAAAGATTTAGATCCCAAAGATATTCCACGAACCGAATGTTTAAAAGATACAGTTGAGCGATTCTTACCTTACTGGCATGATGTAATCGCACCAACTATTAAATCTGGAAAAAAAGTTCTGATATCTGCGCACGGAAATAGTTTGCGTGCATTAGTTAAATATTTAGATAATGTATCAGAGGAGGAAATTGTAAGTCTAAATATTCCTACTGGAATTCCCCTTATTTATGAACTTGATGATGATTTAAAGTCAATAAAGCATTATTACCTTGGAGAGGCTGAGAAAGTTAAAGAAGCAATGGAAGCTGTAGCCGCCCAAGGAAAAATGAAACAAATTAGGAGGTAATATGAAATGAAATTAAAAAAAACTTATAAAATGAATAGATATTTGGTTCTTGTTCTTATTCTATTGTTATGGTTCTTATCTTTCAATTCTGTTTCAATAGTAAATGTTAAAGCACAACCTTATATAGATATTGATGTAGAAACTGCACATGAAATGATAAACAACAATACCCTATATCCTGATCTAATTGTTTTGGACGTCAGAGAACAATCAGAATATGATCAAGGTCATTTATGTGATGCAATATTGATACCGCTTGGTCAGCTTGCAACAAGAATTAGTGAGCTTGAACCGTATAAGGATACTGAGATAATTGTATATTGCTTAAGTGGTGGTAGAAGTGTAACTGCAAGCTTGTTTCTTGATGATCAAAATTTCACGAAAGTCTATAATATGCTCGGAGGTATTACAGCATGGGAAGCTGCTGGTTACGAAATATGTACAGACGAAAATGGAAAAGGACAAGTTATAAATTTTCCATTTGGAATATTCGTTTTAATATTGCTAAGTGCAGTTTCAGTTCTTTTATTACTATATAAGAAACGGTTAAATAGAAAATAAAAAAAAAATTTAAAATTTTTGTTTATTTTATTACCACTCCATTCCCATTATTTTAAAGCTATCTGATACACCTGTTAGTGGTTCAAATAGCAAATTAAAACCTTCAATATTGGTAAATGGCATAAAATATTTATATATCTCCATTCCTGCCTCTTCAAGTTTCCCTCTTTCAGTGTAAATTATATGGTATTGCTTAAACCCATCTTTTCCTGCTGTAGTATTGAAAGCTCGCCATTTTGTTACAAAAGGTATCTCTCTGGGTCGTTTTAGATATATTTTTGCCATTTCAGCATTTTTATGCAATGGATACCATACAGTTACCATTAAAATTCCCATATCTTATTCATCTTTCTCTTTTTTTATAAAATTGGATTCAATTGTACGTAAATACTTATTTCAATATTATATAAAAGTTATGTATTTTGTACAAAAATTTTAAAAAAAAAATATAAGCATTTGAGCAATTT
>JBHLKV010000268.1:2516-2939 GCA_048886305.1 Candidatus Hodarchaeota archaeon | reverse complement strand
CAAATTTTAATTTTTACTTGTAACTTTGAATTTTCTCTGTTCAAGCATGCAAGATAAATGTCTAAATTTAATAAACCTTGGTATTATGAAAAATGCATTTCAAAGTTCTGTTAGAAAATACCTTATTTATTTTCAGTTGAATGGAATTAATAATTCTTTAAGGAGTTTGAATTTAGACTTTAATGCTCTTTTAATTTCTCATCCAATATTGATTTAATAACTCTTTTAAAAACTTTATAAGGCTGAGCGCCAAAAATTAGTTTATCTTCAATAATGAATGCAGGAACACCATTTATTCCATGCCTTCTTATTTCTTTTAAGGATTTTTGTATAGCTTTGAAAGGTTCATCTGTATCCAAGTAGTTTTCTATCTCCTTTTTATTAAGCCCAACTGATTCAGCAAGATTTAACAACAAATTTTTA
>JBHLKV010000268.1:0-2506 GCA_048886305.1 Candidatus Hodarchaeota archaeon | reverse complement strand
TCCAATATCTTTGCCATCTAACCAATAAGCATCAAGTACTATTTTATGAAATTCTCCAAATTTCCCCTTTTTCCGAGCAAATTCTGAAACATATAGAGCTAATCGTGAATTCGGTAACTTTCCTGAAAACTTTAGCTTTAAACCATCCTCGTCCGCAAGACCCTTAACATTAGCGAATGCCATCTCTAAATATCCTTTGGGAAAGGGTAAATCTTCGGTTAGAGCACCCCCTTTTGGTGTTTCAGGATGAATCTCAAATGGCCTCCATTCCACATCAAGATTATACTCTTTTTTGAGTTGGGTTAGTCGATGATAGCCAATATAACAAAATGGACAAATATAATCAGAATACGCTATTACTTTTATTTTGGGTTGGCTCATCTGTAGGTTTAAAAAGAAAAGACAATCTTAAATACCTTTTTCAACTAAAAAATAAGAATTATAAAAAATTCACTTTGATTGCAATTGCTTTAATTTATCTTCAATAATAAAAAAAAGAGAAGCGCAGTAACTTTTTTATATTAATTAATTTTTTTTAACACTTATAAAATAAGTGTTATTTTTTATGATAAAAGATGAATGATGCACAATCTGTTAAGCGATTAAGGATATTAGTCATAATTTTCCCCATAATTGGTGCGATTTTGATTGCTCTAGGTGTACCTACCCTCATCTATGGAGGGAGTTATTATTATACCACCCGTGGGGTTTGGCTTTATACTGGAATAGCCTTGCTTGTAATGGGATGTATATTATTAATAATAGCAACACCAATCGTTGCTGCAAAAAGAAATAAGAAAATAAAGGATCTTCAAAAAAAATAAAGGATATTTAAAAGAACAACATTTAATGTTTTTGATGCCAATAAAATCTTTTTTTTCATCAATCAATCCAAAATGCGGCATAACGAGTTATTTACAATTTGGTCTAAGAATAAATTACTTAAACAAGAATAGAAGTAAATTTCAATCTAACTCATACTTTTTATAAGCAATTCTTTTTTAGAGCTTAATTTAGATAAATTTAAGCTCTGTTAAAAGAAAAAAATTGATGTTTGTTTATTGAGGATTTAATACTTTTCCAATAAATAATATAGTTTTTGTTTGCATATCCCTAATGAGAAACAAGAAGGGATGATCCGCTCGAAAGATTGGTGGTGGTTCTCTTTTAATAGGTGGTCCTGTTGGTGCCATTATCACAGCTGTCACAGCTGCAGCTTCCGTTCCTTTCTCATCAACATCAATAAATGCTTTATGTAGAACTTCTTCAATGAAGAGTCCTTCTGGTGAGTCGGTAATTCCTGAAAAATCCGCGTCCAATGTAAATGGATTTGATATTCCTAATTTAATTAAAGATTTCATGAGGGAATACTTCTTTTCAAATCTAAATCGAGGAAAGAAAACCTCAACTCTGCGAGTGTAAAGTTCTAATATATATTTCGATAAATTTTTATAAGTAAGGCTTTTCTCAAATTCTATTAACCCATTAAATTCTTTAGGTAAAAACACAACCATAGACAATTGCTCATTTCTTCCCTCATATATCATTTCTAATACTTGAAGATCTTTCGATTCAAAATAATGAAATACATCTACTTGATGCATTATGGGTATAAAGACCTTATTTCCATCCAGTAGAGTAAATTCATCATCTCGAGTGACTGATTCTTTAAATTGATGCTGCCAACTCCCTTTAAAATAGATTGTATTAAGTAAAATTAAGGTAGTTTCAGGAGTAACTGATTGAGAATCAATAATTTCAGTTATTTTTCCACGTGTTTGCTCTGAAACCCACGCATTTATCTTTAAGCTAAATTCTCCAATTATTTTCCAAATATTTCCATTAAATATTGATTCTATAAGCGTCAAATACTCATCTAAGATTTCGTAATCTTTCTTAATTGCCACCAAATTAGCTAAATGTAATTCAAATCCTTCATAATCGTCTTCTCCGCTTAGCGCTTCTAATAATGATTCGAGTGTTGAATGAAACAGTTTCAGTTCCATTGAAACATAGAGTTTCTCTCCCATTTGCGTTTTTGTTAGTCCACGCGCTCCAGTATAAACCATTGAAAGTGCTGTATACACACTAAAGGGTGAAAAAAATAGATTTTCTCCTCCGTTGTTCATATGATTGTAAAGATCAAGAGCAAAACGGTTATTCGATTCTGCTATTTTGATTACTTTAGGATTTAATTCCGCTCTCTTTTTTCTTTCTATTTTTTTTAATTTTCCTTTCAATTCATCTAATAAATCTCTTCTGTCCATTCAAAATCAATTTTGGTTTTGTTTATGAGATCTTATTATTATTTATTAATTTTTATTGATATTAATTCTTTAAATATTTTAATATCATTAGATTTACTAAAAATCTCTGCAAGAATAAAAGAAAGAAAAAAAGTTTAAATTTCTTTTTTACGAGATAACTGCTTTTTCTTGAGATAAGCTAGAGATAAAAAGCTAATAATTACAATTATTATAAAATAGTTTCCATAGGGAATGTAGGG
>JBHLKV010000267.1:0-2970 GCA_048886305.1 Candidatus Hodarchaeota archaeon | reverse complement strand
AAGAAAAAATAAAATTAATTTACAAAAATTTCATAAATATCAAAACCCCACTTGATTCTGCTGATTCAATTGTAAAAAATGAAGAAAAGAAAATAATTGATATATTAACTGATTCAAAAGCTAGAAAAAATATCTCGAACCATCAAAATGATATTAAACGTGCTGCAAATGGCTTTCTCAATGAGATGAAAGAATATGGATTATGGGGTATATGTATAACCTCTTTTGATCTCTCACCAATCATTGCTTATGGTAAGAAATATTCTTTAAAGGATATAAATGAGATTTTAAGACGCATCGGATATATTCCTGATATAACCCCATTAGAATGGATTTATAGAACTTCATTTTTCTCTGACGAACAAATTCAAGTGTGTATTATTAAATCAGGAGTAGGAATTACAGTAGAAGAATCCCTTTTTGAACCCTATTTTTACTTATTATTTGCCGATCCACAAAGCTATTTCGGGGAATTTCCAGAAAAATTAACAATAGCATTTAATAATATCCTTGGTTAACCTAATGAATAGTTTTTTCAGCTGCCTTAATTATTTGAGCTAATGAAACTGCTTCAAGGGAAGCACCCCCAACCAAGCCACCATCAATGTTTTCTTTATTAAATAGATCTTCAGCATTATTTGGTTTAATTGATCCCCCATATTGAATCCTAACAGAATTAGCTGTCTCCTTACCATATTTTTGTGATAATATTTCGCGTATATAAACATGAATTTCTTCTGCCTGTTCTGGAGTAGCAGTTTTCCCTGTACCTATTGCCCAAATTGGTTCGTATGCAATAATCGTCTGCCTAATCTGGTCTTTATTAAGATCCTTAAAGGTTCCATTAATTTGATGCAAAATTATATCTTTTGTCTTACCCTCTTCTCTTTCCTCTAAATGTTCCCCAATGCAAACTATTGGTTTTAGTCCAATAGACAATGCTTTTTTCAATTTTCTATTAACTAAATCATCAGATTCATTGAATATATTTCTTCTTTCACTATGACCTAGGATTACATAATCCACCCCTAGATCCTTTAAGAACTTTGGTGAGATCTCACCCGTAAATGCTCCTGTTTCTTCGTAATACATGTTTTGAGCACCTAATTTTAAATTTTTTCCCTTTATAATTTTATATGTCTCAATTAAACTAGTAAAAGGAGGAGCAATCACAATTTCTACATTTTTTATCGATTTTATTAAAGGAATTAATGCCTTAAGCATTACTTTTGATTCATTCGGGGTTCCTCTATTCATTTTCCAATTTGCCCCAATTATTGGGATTCTCAATTTCCTTTACCTCAATTTTAATACAACAAGTGTAATTTCTAAATATAATTCAATTAAGGTTAGAAGACTATAAAATTCTACCTTATATTATAAATAATAAAATCAAAAAGAAGAATAATGAATTTACTCCGCTTTTGGAAGTTTTTCGGATAATTTTGTTGCTTCTAAAAGCTTCTTCACTTCATCTACATCGGGAGCCATTATTGCAGGCAAACCTAATTGAGTACGTCTCCTCTCTATAGCAGGTTGCATTGGGATTGCTTTACCATGTTCTAAGACAGTTGACGCTTGGCCTGTATAGTGAGCAGGGGCTTCTCCACGTTCTACACTCATATTTTTTAAAATTGTAAAAATCTCTGTAAGTTCAACTTTTTGAGGGCACACTTCATCACAAGTATCACATACCGTACATCCCCAAATATTAAATGCATTTTCTGGTCCAAATATTTTCTCCTTTAACCCTAATAAAGCATCAAGAATAAGTCTTCTTGGATTATATTTACCCTCAGTTACCTGTGCCACAGGGCACGCACCACTGCATGTAGCACATTGATAGCAATATGCTAGAGTATTACCTATTTCATTCCCAAGAATCTGGTTTCTAAAATCAAAATCTATAGTTGCCATATCAATAATTCAGTTTATCTTAATATTATGTAGTATAACTTATTTTCGATTTTAAAATTAATTCTTTTAATTTTCAATTTTTAAATTAGAAATTTATATTTTTTTGAAAGTTCTTTTTATTAAGTGATATTTGAATTAATTTTTAAATTGTAAATGAAATTAATAAAAGCAATTAAATATTTATACTCCTAAATAAAATACAATACAATTAAATTAGCTTGAAACATAAAATGACAAATATCGAAGAATTAACAGAATTTGGTCTCGAGATCCCGGATACAATGAAAGAGGGAAAAGTTATCCTAGACGTTTATACTGAATGGTGCGGTCCCTGCAAATTTGTAAGCCCAATACTAGAAAAGTTAAAGAATGAGGGATTAATCAAACTACTAAAGGAAGATTTAGACAAAAATAGACCTCTCGGTGAAAGATTTGGAATCACAGCAATACCAACGCTTTTATTTTTCAATAATGGTGAACTCTTGAATCACCCAATAGAAATTCAGGGTCAGATGCTTGTACGGAACGGAATTATGGTTGGCGCTAGTGGAGAACAAGTCCTAAGGGAAATTATCTCTAAAATGTAGATTTTTAGATAGTTTTGCATTTCATTACCATATTTTTATTTCTTTTTCTTAATTAGGTTATTTCTGTAAAAATTTTGGAAATCATACAAATAATCAATTAATTAAATTAAAAATTTTTTATTTAATGAAATTTTTACAATACTAAATTTGATTAGAGAACATAAAATAGTACTATGAATTTTTCGAGGAAAGAGTTATTTCAATCAGATGCAACCATGAATCAAATGAGAAATGCCATATATGAATTAGCTCGTATCATGGAAAGGAACGGTGTAACAGATTTAAACAATAAATTAAGGAGGATGGGACGAGACATAGGTAAAACATTTATTAAATACTGGAAAGTAACCGATGTGGTTAATCTTTCCAATTTAAAAGATGTATTAACAACGATTTATCAGAAAATATTGAATAGTTCCATTTCGATTGAAATAGATGAAAATAATAATTTAATAAAAGTTCGAGA
>JBHLKV010000266.1:0-2979 GCA_048886305.1 Candidatus Hodarchaeota archaeon | reverse complement strand
TTTATTAACCTTTTATTTGTTTTTTCAATTTAACCAATACCGGGAGGATTTTAACAACTTCCAATGCAGGAGTGGATTTTATTGATTTAATAAAACCAGGCTTAGCAATTCTCCACATATTAACATTCCTCGCAAGAGCTTCTTCACTATCTGCCTCATCTATACCAATACCCCAAAAATCAGAGGTACTAATATAAAATGCGTGTGATGTAACACCTTCAGCGGGGTATATTTTTTTACTTATAAGCTCTTGGGCAATTTCAGCCAATTCTGCTGGATCAAAATCAGGGTTTATCTCCCAATATGTTATAAACATCATGTTTATTTACCACCTTTATATTATCTCATTTAATAATTTACTATATTATAGTAGATTTCGTTGTAAAATACAAATTATTAGGAATACTTTTATATTTTTACTTTTTTATAAATGTTAACTTAAAATTTCAAGAAAATTGAGAAAAATGAAGTTCAGAGAAGCAAGGGTATCTGATGCAGTTGGATTAGCAAAAGTCCATGTTGATACATGGAGAACTGCTTATAAAGGTATAATCTCAGATGATTTCCTTCAAAGCTTCGATTATAAAGGGCGTGAAAGCAGATGGAGGGAGAGATTGGAAGTTCAGGACGAAAAACGCTTTTTTTACGTTGTTGAAGATAGAATAAGGAAGATAATTGGTTTCGCTGTAGGTGGATTAGAACAATTTGAGCCCAATATAGAGGATCCTATAACTTCTAAGTACAATGGAGAATTACTAGCGATATATGTTCTTGAAGAGCATCAAAGAAAAGGAATTGGTTCTAAATTAGTCCAGAAAGTTGTTAAAAGTCTTTTAAAACATGAAATTAACAATATGTTAGTGTGGGTCTTAAAGGAGAGTAAATATCGTGCTTTTTATGAAAAACTCGGAGGAAAATATTTAACTGAGAAGTATAAAGAAATAGGTCGAGATAAATATAAAATAGTATCATATGGATGGGACAATATTCAAGAAATTACTAAATCTTTTTAATATGAAATTATATTAGGTTTATAAAGTTCATTTGATTTTTTGGGTTTAAAAATAATGTATTGTCAAAATTGTGGTTCTGAAATTGATGGAAATGTCAAAGTATGTCCGTATTGTGGGAGAATAAATGAAAATTCTGAAGTTATACAGCAAAAAGATGCTAAAATTCAAGAAATGGAAAAAAAAATATATGAATTAGAGCAAATAGTTAAACATAAATCAAACAATAAATCCTTTAAGGAAAATTTTATTCAGCCATGGATCTTTATTTTCCCGATCATATTTGTAGTATTGTTTTTCGTACTTTTTATAATATTAGTTTCAATTAGATAGTTTAGTTAAATTCTATTTTTAACCCAATATACTAACATAAAAGAAGATATTACGATGTCTGAAGAAGAAATAAGGAATGAAATTAGTAAGGTAAAGAGTGAATTAATAAAAATAGAACAGGGAACTCAAAATAAAGTTATTTATATTACAAATAAAATTGAGGAGGAATATCATCCAAAAATTAATGAAATTGGATCGCTAATACAAGCAGAACAAAATAAATTAGATATAATTGATAAAAAAATCCAAGAATCACTCTCTGAAAAGAAGGGATTAGTTGCTCGTATTAAATATTTGAAAAAAAAAGATACTACCATGAAAAAGGACAAGACAAAAAAATTAAACGAGGAATTAAAGGCAATTTCAAAAGAAAAGGATACCAAAATGAAAGTTATTACAAACCAAATTAAGGTATTAGAAAAAGAGTTAAAAGCAATAAGACTTGAATAAGCAGTAATCCTTTCGCATTAAACTATAAAGCGTGTTTTTCTTTTTTCTACATATTGTTGGTGATACTCCTCTGCTTCCCAAAATTCTGAAGCTGGAGCGATTTGTGTGACAATCGGGTTTTTAAAGCGTTTTGAGGCTTCAAGTTTAGCTTTAGATCTTATTGCTTTTTCTTTTTGTTCTGAATCAATATAAAAAATTGCAGATCGATATTGGGTGCCAATATCAGGACCTTGGCGATTTAATGTTGTTGGGTCATGTATCGACCAAAACACTTCTAAAAGATCATCAAATGATACTTTTAAGGGATCAAATGTAATCTCTATAGCTTCTGCATGACCAGTTTTATGAGAACATACATCCTTATAAGTTGGTTTAGTAAATGTGCCACCAATATATCCCACACGAGTAGATATAACACCTTCTACTTTCCGGAATTTTTCTTCAACACCCCAGAAACAACCTGCTGCAAAAATAGCTTTATGAGTTTCCATAGTATTAACAAATCGATTTAGGAAGTTAAATCTAAGCCCTATTTTATATAAATTTGGATTAAATATCAGATTTTTTTAATAAGTATGTAGAAGCTTTGCTTTTAATGTTTATAAGACGATTATTCTTATATCAGAGATTTCTTATCAAGTATATGGAGTCTAAAATATCTGAAGATAAGTGGAAAAAAAAGTTAACTAAAGAACAATATAAAGTTCTCCGTGAAAAAGGAACTGAACCAGCATTTACTGGAAAATATTGGAATCACCATGAGAAAGGAATTTACAAATGTGCAGGTTGTGGTACCCCTTTGTTCTCTTCTGAGCAAAAATTCGATTCTGGAACTGGATGGCCAAGTTTTTATGAGCCACATGATGAAGCTAATGTTGAAGAAAAACCGGATACAAGTCATGGCATGAAGCGAACAGAGATTCTCTGTAGTAAATGTAAAGGGCATTTGGGACATAAATTTGATGATGGACCAAATCCTACGGGCTGTAGATATTGTATAAATTCGATTTCTCTAGATTTTCAGCCAAAGTAATACGAGAACATTTTAGTTAAACTCTCCCTTTTTCATTAATACAGTTGATTATAGATTATGAAAGATCAAAGTAAATAGATCTATTAAAGTCTTTACAGGTATTAACCTATTTTTTGTTAATCCTTTTTATTTTTGGAAAGAACCGACCGGTTT
>JBHLKV010000265.1:0-2988 GCA_048886305.1 Candidatus Hodarchaeota archaeon | reverse complement strand
CAATTCTCCAAAAGGATCTAAATCTGTCTCTGATTTCTTCATTATCGCCATAATTTTCTTAAACAAAACCTCATAAAACAATTCTAACTCTTCTTTATTTAGAGTCTCTTCTTCTTCCATTTCGATTCCCATAATTATAATGCTACTATATCAAATTAAAGATCAGATTTTAAATATATTAAATTTTTTAAAAAAGACTAACAGAACACTTTTTAGCTAAAACCAATAGATTTTTATAATTAAAACACTAAATTAAATATGAGATTGACAACTAAAAATTGACAACTAAAAAATAGGAGGAAAGAGCCATGCGGGATGATTTTGATGATATTATTGATGAAATTAAAAAGTATTTTAAACTAGATTCAGATATTTTTGATATAGATGTTTTATTTATTCCAGAAAAAAACATTGATTTAAGAATTAAGCCTTATGATAAAAATACAAAAGGATTCAAGATATCATATCATTTTGAAGCAGGTATGGATAAACCTGAAATAAAAATTGAAGGTAATATTGATGATAAAAAAATTAAGGACTTTTTAGAAAATGTGGATATAAATAAATATCCCAAATTAAGGAAATTAATTGAATCACGCTTAAAAAAAGAAATTGATGCGAATGAGCTTACATTAGAGACGTCTTGCTTAAACCAAGAGGAAGAAGTATTTGTTTTAGAACCATATACGGAAATCAACGAAGCTAAAGAATATTATGAGATTCTAATTGAAGTTCCAGGTATTGAAAGAGGAGATGTCAAGATAGATTTTAATGTGGAGGGCAAAATATTAATGTTTACTGCTCAAAACAAAAAAAGGAAGTATTGTAAGGAGATTAATCTCCCTTCTAAGTTATTAAATGCAAACTATGAATTAGATGTAAATAATGGAATTACATATATAAAAGTGAAGAAAAAAATATCATAATAATATGAAGATGATAAAATATGAGTGGAATAACAAGGGAATTTAAAGGGAAAGGAAGAAGAGTTAAAATTAAGGACGCTTATAAGATTGATGCAGGAAGAGGAAGGATCAGAATGGATCCAGACTTAATAAAGGAATTAAACCTCAGAACTGGCGATGTAATCGAAATATCACATCCAATAGCAGAAAAGAAAACAGCTGCATTGTTGTATCCCGGAAAAGATGAAGATAAAGGTACGAATTCAATCAGAATAGATTCTTCACTACGAAGAAATTTAAATACCTCGTTAGATGACATTGTAGAAATACGTAAAATAGAAGCTAGTCTAGCCGAACGAATAACATTTGCTGGTTTAGAAGAGTCCATTTTATTACGATCCCCTCAGCAAATAACACAAATATTAGAAAATCGAGTAGTTACTAAGGGAGATATTTTAAGTTTTAATGCTATGGGTCGTAGAATTGATTTTGTAGTTATTGATTACCATCCTAGAGCTGAGGCAGTTAGGATCTATTTAGATACTAAAATTACCATTTCAGAAAAAACACATAAAGAATTTGAGGAATTAGAAAGGAGAAAAGTAACATATGAGGATATTGGAGGTTTAGAAGAGGAAATTCAGAAAATCCGTGAGATGATTGAATTACCTATTAGACATCCTGAATTATTTAAAAGAATTGGTATTGATCCACCTAAAGGTGTATTACTTCATGGACCTCCTGGAACAGGAAAAACATTGCTGGCAAGAGCAGTTGCAGGAGAAACTGATGCTCACTTTATAACTATAAGTGGACCGGAAATCATGAGTAAATTTTACGGTCAAAGTGAAGAGAATCTTCGTAAGGTTTTTGAAGAAGCTAAAGAAAATTCACCATCAATCATTTTTATCGATGAACTAGATTCAATAGCCCCTAAGAGAGGTGAAGTAACTGGGGAAGTTGAAAGACGGGTTGTTGCTCAATTATTATCACTATTAGATGGTTTAGAAGGGCGCGGAGAAATAATTGTTATTGGTGCAACAAATAGAGTAAATGATATTGACCCTGCATTGAGAAGACCTGGTAGATTTGACCGTGAAATTGTGATTGGGGTTCCTGATACTGATGGACGTTATGAAATTTTATTAATTCATACACGTGGAATGCCCTTATATAAAGATGTTGATCTTAGACTAATTGCTGAAAAAACTCATGGATTTGTTGGTGCTGATGTAGAAGCATTAGCAAAAGAATCTGCAATGTTAGCTATAAGAGAACTTTTACCTAAAATAAATCTGGATAAACCAATTCCTCCTGAAATGTTAATGGATCTTCAAATTAAAATGAATCATTTTGAAACCGCTTTAACAAGTATCGAACCATCTGCTTTAAGAGAAGTATTAATTAGTCAACCAACTGAAACTTGGGATGATATTGGAGGCTTAGAAGACGCTACACTTCAGTTAAGAGAAGTAATAGAGTGGCCGTTAAAATATCCTGAATTATACTCCCATTTAAAATCAAGACCTCCAAATGGAATTTTGCTTTTTGGTCCTCCTGGAACTGGAAAAACATTGTTAGCCAAAGCATTAGCTCATGAAAGCGAAGTAAATTTTATATCAGTAAAAGGTCCTGAATTTTTGTCAAAATGGGTTGGTGAAAGTGAAAAAGCAGTAAGAGAAACATTTCGAAAAGCAAGAGCTGCAGCACCATGTATAATTTTCTTTGATGAGATAGATGCCATTGCAGGTTTGAGAGGTAGATTTACAAGCTCTCAAGTCACAGAGCAAGTTGTTTCACAGTTATTAACTGAGATGGATGGACTAGAAGGTTTAAAAGATGTTATTCTTCTCGCTGCTACTAATAGACCGGACATGCTTGATCCTGCCTTATTAAGGTCGGGTAGATTTGGCAGGCATATTGAGATTCCTATGCCAGATAAAAAATCTCGAATCGAAATTTTTAAAATCCATCTTAGAAACAAACCCTTAGACAGTAATGTGGATATTGATAAAATGGCGGGAGATATGGAAGGCTATACAGGAGCAGATATCCAAGCAATTTGTGAAGAAGCTACTTTACT
>JBHLKV010000264.1:0-3046 GCA_048886305.1 Candidatus Hodarchaeota archaeon | reverse complement strand
AAAAATAAGGTGAATATAATGAAATCAGAATCCTTAAATATACTTGCAATTTTTGCGCATCCTGATGATTTAACATTTTTCTGTGCTGGAACAATAGCTAAATGGGCAGAAGAGGGTCATAATATATACGCTCTATGTGTCACAAGTGGCGATGTAGGCACTTTGAGAACAGATTTAACAAAAAAAGAACTTGCTGAATTGAGAGAAAAAGAGCTTAAAGCTGCAAATGAGTTACTTGGTGTGAAAGATACTATAATGCTTGGTTATCCCGATGCTGGATTTATAGATGGTGCTAAATTACGTGAAAGGTTAGTATATTATGTTAGAAAATTAAAAGCAGATAGGGTCATTACCTTTGATCCATGGGCTTCTTATGAAGTTCATCCAGATCATCTAATCGTGGGACGCATGGCAGCGGAAGCGAGTGCTTTTGCTGTATTTCCCTTACTTTATTCAGAACAAATTAAAAATGATATTACTCCTTATGCTTGTTCTGAAGTATGGTTTATGGGATTGCTTGGTCATATACCAAACTGTTTTGTTGATATATCATCGACTCTTGAAACAAAAATCAAAGCAGCTCTTAAATTTAAAGCTACATTAGAACTTTTAGCTCAATTATTTGCGCCTGATATTGATCCTGCTAACGTCTCTCTGGAAGAATTAAAGAAACTCACTAAATATGGTGAAAGACTTTTAAAATCAATTGCTACCACACTTGGCAAGAAAGTTAATTTAAAAGCATCCGAGGCCTATTTTGTACAAAAAACACTACCAGGACATTTCAATAATTTCCAACAGATAATGATGGAATTGTTAGGGAATCCTCCGCAACCACCTAAAATTTGTTAGCATTTTTATTATATCAAATTAATTTATATTTTAAAGAAAAAATTAAGGTGAAAAAACCTATGGTTTTGTGTCGTTTTTTAGGGAACGCGTGTTTAGAACTAATTAGTGAAAAAGATCACATAATTATTGATCCTGTATTTATATCACAGCCACAAAAAGGAATTGAATCGATTTTCTTAACACATCATCATCCAGATCACATTAATCTTGAAAAAATTAGTGAAATTAAGAAAGGATTTTCAAAAGAAGGTAAGGAACTCGAAATTTATGGTCCAGAATGTATACATGAAGAATTTAATCTTGATTTTATTCTAATCTTACCGGGCTCAAAAGTTGATCTTAACAATGGTTATGTAGAAGTTTTTGAAAATAATTGTTGGAAAGCTGAAGGATGCGTAGCTTATTTAATAGAAATGGAAGGAATAAAAATATTACATACAGCAGATTCAGCAAATTATTCAGAGCAATTGAATGATATTAAGGATGAGATCAATTGTTGTTTTGTTGCTTGTTTCGAAGATAATTTTAATGATTATTTAAGATTTTTAAGGAATATTAACCCAAAAATAGCAATTCCTTATCATTTCACAGCAGAAAAGGAAGAAAATGCTAAAAAATTGGCAGAATTTTTAAAAGAAAATAATATTGATTCAAAATTCTTGGCAATTGGCGAAGAATTTGAATTATAAAGTTTATTATTATTTTTAATTTCTTATGGAAGTATTTTAGAAACCCACTCGATATCTAATTCCTCTAATTTTGCTTTTGTAGGAATTCCATTATCATCCCAGCCCATCATTCTGTAATAGGTAGATCGAGCTTTCTCAAATTCATCGGGATTTATCGCAGTTTTGGATAAAGCACCTGAGGTAGTAGGTTGGAAAAATCTTTTTGGAAGTATATCATCCTCTTTAGTAAAACCTTCTCTAATATTAAATACTCTAGCCATAGTTGTAATCCGTTCTCCTACCTTCATAAGTTCGAATGTAGATGTATACCAACCAGTCACGGCTTTAAGAATTTCTGGTATATCATAATAGTCCCACGGTAAGAAGTAACACATTAATACCGCATTTGATGCATTTTGCCAGTTAGTATAGTATGTTAAAATTCGAATTTTTTTGGCACTCAAATCGTTCGTTTCAAGAGGTTCTAATATTCCTATAGCACTATGAGTAAGTAATGCTCCTTCATTGGTGAAAGAAGTATCATGCATATTTGCCATATGTTCAGCACCGGTAGGCGAAACAGAATAGCCAACTCCCATTCCTTGCTTTAAACGTGGTTCATGCATGGGAATCTCCTGCCCCTTAACATGCATAGCAAATTCATTTGCTCCATTTTTTATCTTTTCAGCTGCAATTTTGACACCCTCTGCTAGAATATCTCCTAATCCTTCTCGAATAGCAATCATCTTAACCATCTTTACCATTGCTTCTCCATTTCCAAACTTTAATGATAGTCCATTGGTATTTTTATCAGTTAAAATCCCCTTCTCGTAACATTCCATCCCAAATCCAATGGAAACTCCTGTAGATATTGTATCTATTGAATATTTGTTGCATAACTCATTAGCTTTACAAACAGCTTTTATATCATCTACTCCACAATTTGATCCAAAAGCTGCGATAGATTCATATTCAGGACCACCATATATTGGATCAACATTCCAAGGTTCTCCAATCTCTACAACTTTTTTACATCGAAGTGAACACGCATAGCAAGCATCCATTGTAAGGTTAATTTCTTCTTTCACAATACTGGGATCTAAAGATTTTGCCCCCGAAAAATCGCCATCTCTAAAGTTCCTTGTTGGAAGGTTTCCCGATTCAGCAAACCTCTCCATTATTCCTCCACCTGTACCATAAGCAAAATAACTTGAATATGCTTTATGCGCTACATCATAATACTCTTTTATTAAACCCCTTAATTTATCTTTATCTTTAACTTCAAGTTTTTTATGACCTCTAACTGCTATAGCTTTAAGATTTTTTGATCCCATTACAGCACCCATTCCACCACGCCCTGCTGCGTTCCTTAAATCATTAATCACACAAGCATAACGCACTAAACGTTCTCCTCCAGGACCAATTTGAGCGATGCGGATAAATTTATCACCTAATTCTTCTTTAATAATATCCTCAGATTCGCCTGTAATTTTACCCCAAAGATGAGTTGCATCCTTTATTTCTAC
>JBHLKV010000263.1:0-3095 GCA_048886305.1 Candidatus Hodarchaeota archaeon | reverse complement strand
ATTAATAATTTAACATACTATAGGAGATAATTTGTCTGAGTTTATATTCAATCTTTTTTTATTCTGGTATAATAACTGAGAGAAATTTCCTTATTTGGCCTAGAACAATCTCAACTTTAAGTTCCTCCATCCCAAGAAGATTATCTAATGTTTCAAAAAACTATTTTGCATCTTTTTAATAAAAAAATTTAAAAATATGTATTTTTAAACAATATATCTTTATTATTTATCTTTTTCATAGAATCTTGATGATTGAGATATTTTGTAATAAAGAATAAGGTATATTTTCCTGAAGTATGATATATAAGAGAATAATAGATGATTAAATTCATAAACAACTTCTTCTACTTATATTTTTCCAAACTAATAATATTACCTAAACTAAGCTTTATGGAAATTAAGTAGGTTTTCTTTTCCAAATTTTTATCGATTCATATATAAATACAGAAGTACAGAAAATTATAAATAATAGAAAAAGCAGACTCGCAGGATTGGCAATAAACTCGTCACCATATATTCTAGCTAGAAATATATATCCGATCACACCCAGAATATTAACAAATAAGTATAATGAATATCTGGGAATCATTAAAGGTCCTAAGCGGAAGTAAAATCCTAATACTCCCTTTTTTACACTTTCCTTCACATAATATTTACCATCGTCATCGTTTTTTGAAATAATCCCTGCCTTCATTAATTTATTTAATTGATAGGAAACCGTTCCAGAAGAGACCATTTTTAATGCCTTTTGAATTTCCCTTACTCCCGCGTTATTATGAGTCAATATATACCAATAAACTTGGAGAGTTTTTCCTTGTAATACTTTTTTATGATGATTCTTTAGATCTTCTGCGTCTTCATCAGGATCTGACATTGCAGATAAAGCTTCATTATTTGATTTCGATGATATAGATGTTATTGCGAAACTTTCGTTTTTATACTTTCTGCTTTTTGGTGTCATAAAAACTCTAAGTCCTCTTGAGGTTTTCTAAATCTTTTACGATTTTGATATATTATAAAAACAGAAACTGCAACGATTAGGATACTTATAGTGAGAATAATTGGAAAGTAAGCCAATGATGGTTCAGGTTTACAATTATTATCATTAATAATATTTCCTTGGCAATTCAATTCAGCGATACATTCATCATCATTTCTTATTAAATTGTTTCCCGAAACGGTATTGTAATTACTTTCATAAAGAATTATCCCCCACCGGTTATAGCTGGCGATGTTTCCTGAAATTGTGTTATCATTGCTTTGGAAAAGGACTATCCCACATTCCTTATTATAAATTGCGGTGTTTCCCGAGATGATATTATAACTACTATCTATTAAGCATATCCCACTCAAATTATTGTTATTCATAATATTTCCCGAGATGGTATTGTTAAAACTTTCATCCATCCATAACCCTTGCATGTCATTATCACTAATAATGTTTCCCGAGACGATAAGGTTATAATGACTACCACCTATATTTATCCCACACATTTTATTATCTTTCATAGTGTTTCCCGAGACGATAATGTAATTACTGCTTATTAAATAGATCCCACTCCATGTATTGTTATTTGCAGTGTTACCCGAGAGGGTATTATTATAACTATCAATTAAATATATCCCACCCCTATTGTTATTTACGATATTTCCAGTTATTGTGTTGTTATAACAACCTCCACTATAATCCCTAACATCGCCTAATACTATCCCCAACTGACTATATGAACAATCATTACCAATCAATTGGGAATTATTAACATTCAATAATCGGATTCCAGCATCTGCTCCCCATTCCACATTATAGATGGAACAATTTTCGATTTTAAAATACGCATTGGAATTTTCAATCGATATACCATATCCAGAACCTCCACCATCAATTTCCAAATCCTCTATAATATAAGGATCAGAATAAGTGCCATTCCCTGTACATATTCCATTTTTTTTAGCAACAGTCCAATTAATACTTGGATTGTCATCATCAATATAAATTTTTCCTGATATTCCTACGGTTCTTAGCTTTTCAGGATCAAAATTATTTACATTCTTGTCGCCGGTAATCAAACTTATATTAATGGTAATCATTATTGCTAAAGCAAAAAAAATCAATAAGCTGATTAAAACAATTAATTTCAAATTTTTTTTTGATTTCATATTGTTTTCGCCATTATAAAAAATATTTATTTTTGGATTTTATTTAGTTATAGTTTCTGAGGTTCTCTTATAAGAGTAAATTCAATAAATATTATTTCTTCATCACCATTGGGGTCCCAAGTGCAACATGTGTCCTCTTTCGTAAAAATTACAGTAAGAATCTTGGTTCTTTTATCCTCATGAACTTCACCGCCTCTTATTTCAATAAAATATTCGTATTCTCCTCCCCACCAAAATTGAACTTTATAAGCCCATGGCATTCTGTGCCCAAATTTGTTCAAAAATAAATTGCCAGCATGTGTTCCGCGAAATTCCTCCGGAAAATTATCGGATAAAGTTATTGTATATTCTGGATATGGCCCTGCATTCGGACAACAGCCTACAACTTCTTGTGAACCGTTTAAATCCCCGACAAAAGTTATTAACTCACTCTTGGGTATTGGTTTGCTCAAACCAAAACTCGTGAGAATCAATATAGTTGAAACAATTAAGATAATTGAAAAAATCAGAACTTTAATTATTTTGGATTTCATAAGATTGCCCCCTTGAATAATATCTATAAAAATTTTTTTTTATGTGATTTCGTTTTAAATTTTAATTACAACATTTTTTTTACAAAATTTCTCACATTACAATTATGTCTACTATTTTATAATACTATTTTTTGAACAAGACGTTACTAAGTTGTACAGAAATTTGAACATCTCAAAATTATTATATCAATTGTGTCAATAGTGGGCGTTTCTTAGAAAGAGAATTGAACTCCTTTTAGTCCAATTTAACTAAAAGGAATTTCCTGTAAAATTAAGATGTATTTAAACAATGAAAATGAAAAAAGTAAACAATTTTTATTACTCAGGAATAATAACAGAAGGATCTTCTTTAATTTTGTCTAAAACAATTTGGGTTTTTACTTCTTCCACTCCCGGAAGATTGCG
>JBHLKV010000262.1:0-3137 GCA_048886305.1 Candidatus Hodarchaeota archaeon | reverse complement strand
CTAGATCGAGAATATCCACCATTATATTTCTCACCATTTTCGCAGGCTTTTGAAGCATATTGAAGCATTTTCTTGATGTGTTTATTTTTTTCCTCCTTGTCTGCAGTAAGAAGGGCTAATACAGAGTGTGACATGGTTAATGATAAATATGGCAATGAAAAGATAGGTCCAAAAGCAAGTTTCTTCAATGATTCATGAGCATAAATTATACCTTTTTCAGCATAGGATTTCCGTTGAGTGGTGGTAAATAATTTCCATTGAGCAATATTTGAATAATAAAAGGCAGATAGATATTTCGCCCAAAAATTCCAGGGTAAACAGGTATTTTTATAAATCTCCCCTAACTCGATTGACTCATTAAGGTCGCTGATAATTCTTTTTTGAAGGTAATCGATTCTACCAGCAGAGTAAGCTACCCAAGTTAAATGATTTAATATCATAATGATATGACACTTTATCTTTATTTTTCTAAAAAATTCTAGACTTTTTTCGAGATAAGCAATTCCTTTATCAATATATCTCTTTTGTTCCAATTCGTCCTCTACAAAATGAAATCCAAAGTGCCAATATGAACTACCAGTAGCCATATATACTAAACCAAGTACATAAAAATCATTGCATTCTTCGATAACTTTTAAACTCTCTTCACACTTCAAAACAAATTTCTTAATTTTTTCTTTCTCATGATAATCGTTCCTAAAATCTTTAAAATAATACGAGAAAAATAGGCTTTGCCCTTCAAAATGTAATATTTCCGCAAGATATTCAACATTTTTTATTTCTTTTGATAAATTCCAAGCTTCAAACGAGAGCTCAGCAATAGTATCGGTAATCTCCTCAATCTCTTTAGGCTCAGGACTGATAAACAACAAGAAGTTCAAATTTTTTAATATCCACGCTAAGGTTTTATGATAATTCTCCTTATCATTCTTCTTCGAATATAGTTTACTCGCTTCTATAAAAAATTCACTAGACTTTTTTATCAATCTTTTTGCTTCATGTACAGAATTCTGAATCATGCTTTCACAACCAAGAACTATTCCTTCCGCTTCCAATTCTTTTGTTTTATTTCCTGTCTTTTTACAGAGGGTAGGAATCTCTTTTAGTGCTTTAATAACATTATTCAATAGTTTTTTAAACTCTTCACTTGTTTCTACTGTATCAGTTGCTTTAAAATAATCAAAAGCAATCTTAAAATAGACATCTGTTAATTGCTCTAATTTTTTCTTTTCAATTAATAATTTAGCAGCTTTTTCGTATAATTCAGCTGCTTTTTTCCAATTATATGCTTTTTCTTCAAGTTCCGCTTTTTCCATCAGTGTATCTTCAGATTCGCCCATCATTGTTCTACTTTACTAATATTTTCACGAATTTTTAAATTTCTTACCAATAAGTTTTATTACATTAATTTTAAAAATGATTAATAATCTGTTATTTCAATTTATATTTCTTTACTTTTTAAGAAGATATGAATTTTGAGTATACTTTGTGTACTTTAGATAAATATTTATTAAATTAGAATAATAATTTGGGGTATTTAATTTCCATAATCAGTTCCTTTTGGATGATTTCACTCAATAAATCTTCACGTTCTTTCCCAGATAATACTTCTAATTTTCTTATATTTAAAGGATCAACCTTATTCCTTAACAATTTAAGTTCTTTTTTAGTAGGAGGAGCAGTTTCTAATAAGTTTTTAGGTATTACCAAATCGAATCCTGTTGAGTTTTGTACAGTTTCAAGCTCAATACCCGGATGGATTGAACTTAATCTCATTTTTTTAGTTTTTTCCTCAAAATCTAAATACGCAAGATTGGTAATGACGCATTGTGGACCTGCCCCACCACATATTGAAGGTTTTCCCTCAGGAAATCCAACACCAGAAATAAAAGACAATTTTTCTGATGGTACAAATGTTCTTGTATCATGTCTAGGTGTATAAAGAAAAGAGCCACGAGAATAGAACATACTAAAATCAAGTATACCTGCAGCGCCAGGAAGCCTTATTTTTGGATTGTTCCAATCACCAATGCATATATTATTACTGTTTCCATATTGATCAATCTGAGCGGGTCTGAAAAATTCAATAGTAGTTAGTTTATCAGAAGGCAATAATTCTAAAGTGCATTCTACACTATCTTGGAATCGATATGCTCTTGCTGTGTTCATTTCATGGTAGAGCAAACTCACTTGTCGAGGTTCTAATACGAAGGTGTTTCCCATAATATAATGATAAATTGCATCAGGTGCATGAGTTACTTTTGCTAAAGTGAAAGCAGCCCACACCATGGGTGTTGCAACACCAACGATCATTACATCATCGTTTTTAACTTCCCTTGCCATTAAAACAGTCATCATTTCATCTATAGTATAATCTCTTGAATATTCACTCATTTATCTAATCCTCCATCTTTATTTTTCAAAATCCAATCATTAATCGCTACTTTAACAGATCTGCGCATTTCCTTAGAAAAATCTGCGGCTAACTTTCCAAAATAAAACTTTTGCCCCAAATTCTTAGCATGTTTTACTTCATAATTTCTCTCTACATTCTGAAACATTTCAGTAAACTGATGTTGATCAAGCCTTTTGTATTCGTTGATAAAATGAATAAATTTTTGAGGGAACCTTGGTGTTAAAGGAATCTTTTCTTTATCACATTTTGGATATCCAAAACAAACCATTATTATCGGAAATACCCATCGAGTAAGATTGAACATTTTACGATGAATTTCAATATTTTCCATAATATCTCCAATATAACATGAACCAATCCCTAAGGCTTCAGCAGTAATAACACTATTTTGAGCTGCAATTAATGCGTCACAACACGCAAGTAATAAATCAGATTCCTGTGGAGTTTCAAATTCAACACCAATCTCATCACATAACTCTTTTGTTCTACAAATTTTAAAGTAATCCCACCAGCGTTGCATATCAGCTAGAAAAACTAAAACTAAGGGAGCTTTTGCAATATGGGGTTGATTATCACATGTTATTGCCAATTTATCTTTCATTTTCTGATCTGTTACTTGAATAATAGAATAGAACATCATATTTCCTGCTGTAGGAGCCCTCATTGCTCCATGTATAATTGTATTAGTTTCTTCTTGAGTAAGTGGTTTAGGACTATAAGC
>JBHLKV010000261.1:0-3164 GCA_048886305.1 Candidatus Hodarchaeota archaeon | reverse complement strand
TTATATGGTTTGGCATCTAAGAAGTAAACCATTGAGCCTGTGGCATCTTTCCCTTCAATATTTGAAATATCAAAACCTTCAATAATCCTAGGTTTCTTTGGAAGGTTTAAAATCTGTTTAATTTCCTTTAGAACTTGTTGTCTATATTCCTGTTCATTCATTTTTATATCTTCCATTTGTATTTGTTGTTCAACCATTACTATAGCGTTTTTATTGGCAATTCGAAGCAAACTATTTTCATAATCATCTATTGGAATCCTAATTTGTATGTTTTCTTTTATATCCTTTAAGAATCCCTTCAATAATTCAAACCTTTTATTTAATTCCGGAATAACGATAAAATCAGGAAGCTGTGTTTTAAAATCTTGATAGTACTGTTCTAAAATAGAATTGAAAGTCTCATCTTTTTGAATCAGTTTTTCACTCAAATCAAAGTTAAAAGAACTTTTTTTTGTAATTCTTCCCTCTCGAATGTGGATAATAACCATTGCCATATAATTAGTCTTTATATAATATCCAATAACATCTTTATTTGATACTTGATCGAATAATACATATTGTTTATCAGTAGCATGTATTATATCCTCTAATTTATCTCTCCATAATGCTGCTTGTTCAAAATTCTGCGTATTAGCTGCATTATTCATTTTTTCTTTAATCTGTTTTTGTAGTTCACTTGTTTCTCCTTTTAAAAACAATTCTATTTTTTTAATATTCTCTCGATACTCCTCTTTAGTAATAGAACCGAAGCAAGGTCCAGGACATAATTTTAATTGGAAATATAAACAAGGTCTCGATCTTTTTCTAATAGGTTTTTTACAGGAACAGTAGGGAAAAATCTTTCTTAAATCTCTTAATATTCTTATAATCTCCTTTTTATCTGTATAGGGTCCTAAATAGAGGTTATCCTTTCCAAATTTTTGAGGATTTCTAAGTACACGGATTCGAGGGAAATCTTCAGAGTAAAAAATTGCTACCCAAGGATATGTTTTGGAATCCCTCATTATTACATTGAAGCGAGGTTTATATTTCTTTATTTGAATATTTTCTAAAATTAATGCTTCTTTTTCGTTCTGAGTAACAATAAAGTCAATGGAATGAATATTTTTAACGAGTTCATTGATCTTTTCTTCATAGTAAGGATCATTATAGCTTGTCTTCAAGAAATATTGATTTACTCTTTTTCTTAGATTTAAAGCTTTACCAATGTAGATAATTTTTCCGCTTTTATCAATAAATAGATAAACACCTGGTTCATTGGGTAAACTTTTTCGCTGTAGTTCTATTTCCTTCATTATTTGAAATGATTTATTAGAATTATATAATATTTCTAGTGTATCTTTTATTTTTATAAATAAGGGGATTATAATATTATTAGTAGGAAGGGAGATTAAATTTAATTTATTGTTATCATTTATAATTAAATGGTTTAATCAAATTCAGAATATAGAATATAAAGAATTTTAAGATAATTATTGGCACTAAATAAAAATTGAGTAGCAAAATGGTAAAAATTAGAATCTGTCCGAATTGTAAGAAACCAAAATTAAAGAGTGCGGTTAATGTTTCGGGTTGGTTGGGTGCAGATTTCTTTGAATGCACTAATTGTGGATATACAGGTCGTTTTCACATTGAAGTTGATTCAGAAGACTACAAATTAGAGCAAGAAGAAGATTAAATCATCAAAAATATTGTATATAATATCAAATTTTATATATTAGAGAGAAGTGAATATTTATGGAACAATTATTAAAGGATACTGAAAGAATAAAATCGTTAGAGATCCAAGGAGCCAGTAATGTTGCCAGTAAAGCTATTGACTTTTTAAGTAGTTACGCTAAAAGATTAAAATCTGACAATATTGAAAAATGTTTTGAGGATCTTTACAAAGCAAGAGATATTTTAATTAGCACAAGACCAACTGAGCCTGCAATGAAAAATGGTCTAAAATTTATTATGAATAAATTAGAGCAAGAAAAAGATACATGCATTGCTGAATATATTTCTGATATCATTGAAAAATATAAAAATCAATATTCTGATTTGCTTCAAAATTCAAAAAAAAGAATTGCTGAAATTGGCGCCAGACGATTTCCTGCAACAGGTAAAAAATTTATCGTAATGACCCATTGTCATTCAAGTCTAGTCACTGGGATTCTTTTGGAGGCTAAGAAGCAAGGCAAAGATTTTAAAGTAATTAATACCGAAACTCAACCTCGATTACAAGGTCGGAAAACAGCACAAAAATTATTGAATACTGGTATAGAAGTTATTCATATCGTTGATAGCGCAATGAGATGGGCTGTAAGACATTATCAGGTCGATTTAATTTTAATTGGAGCCGACAGTATAACTTCTGAGGGAACAATTATTAATAAAATTGGTTCAAGATTACTAGCATTAGTAGCTCATGAAGAACATGTACCTTTTTATGTTGCTTCTCCTTTATTAAAATACAATCCTGAAACCAATCTTGGAATTTTAGAAACTATTGAAATGAGAGACCCTAAAGAAATATGGAAAAACCCCCCAGAAGGAATTGAAATTTTAAATCCCGCATTCGAGACTGTCAGTAGAAGGTATATAGATGGTTTAATTACAGAAGCGGGGATATTTGCTTCGAGCCATGTTTCAACCTATTTTGCTAAATATTATCCAGAAATGGTTTAAATTATTTTTTTCCCCATTTTTCTATGGCTTCTGCTAATTCAATATTCTTTTTTGCATATTCTCCTAATTCATACCCTTGTAAGGAAGCTTCAACAGCTTGTCTAATAGCTTTCGCTCCAGCTTCGGTTCCATTAGGATGACCATGGCAACCACCTCCAAACTGATATACCATATCCTTACCTAATATTTCAATCAATTCAGGAACATGCAATGGACTTAAACCTCCAGACGCTACAGGTAAAGTTGATTTAATAATTCCCCATTCCTGATCAAGCATGGTTTCATTATTATCAAAATTCTTTTGAGCAGTGAGAATTTCATTAGATTCTAACACCTCTCGTTTTCCACCCTCCATCTTTCCCACAATTGTACCTGTGTGAAGTTGATCCATTCCTATCAATCTCATGATCTTAGATAATGCCAACATCGTAATTCCATGCTTTTTATTTCGAGTTAGAGCAGCATGCATGGCTCTATGAGCATGAATTACAATA
>JBHLKV010000260.1:0-3186 GCA_048886305.1 Candidatus Hodarchaeota archaeon | reverse complement strand
GTTATTAAATTTCATTTCAAATGGGATTGAAGGATTCCTAATTCGGACAATACCGAGAAAATTTTGGTGTAGAATAAGCACAGAAGTCATAAGGAAAAACTTCTCTTTTGAATTTCTGGGCAATGCTATTTTTTGTTTATACAAGCAAAAATTTAAAGATTTAATTGAATCTATGGAAGTGTTTTTCATAAATTCTTATCCTAATCTTATAGATGAGTTTATGAGTATTATATCTGAGATTATTGTTCATATTAATGATCAGTGGATACAAAAGATTGAACAATGGAGAAAAAGAATAGATTGTGAATATGATTGGGGTTGTGAAATCTGTCCTTATCAGGAAGAATGCTATGAGATAAAACAAGTTTTAGTTGAAAGAGAGAAAATAAATGAAAGTTAGAAGTAAAGTTATATGGGAGAAGATATCCTTTTAAAGAAGCCATTAATAATTGCAGTTGCTGGGAAGGGTGGTGTAGGGAAAACAGTTATTACCGCCCTACTTGCAGACAATATTTCAAAGAATTATGATTATAAAATGCTTTTAATTGACGCCGATCCAGCTCATCCTCATTTAAGTAATATGGTTAAATTAAAACCAAAAAAAAGTCTAGAAGAAATACGAACTGATGTTATTGATAAAACCTTAAAAAAAAAGAAGACTGCTCAAAATTTAGCAGAAGTTATTGATTTTGAAGTATATAGTTCAATAGCAGAGAGTAAAGAGTATTCCCTGTTCTCACTCGGCCAACCAGAAGGACCAGGTTGTTTCTGTCCTTCAAATACACTTCTAAAAAAGGTGATTGAATCCATTTCCCAAGATTTTGATGTAGTTTTAATAGATTGCGAAGCAGGTCTCGAACAAATTAACCGGATGGTCATTGAATCAGTTGATATTGTCTTAATTGTAACTGATATTTCTTTACGAAGTATAGAAACGGCAAATTCTATTCAAAAAAGGGCCAAAAAGTTTACTAAATATAAAAAGCTAGGAATTATCATTAATAAAGTTAAAGGTAATATTGATACTATTACCGAGAAGTTATCTATTTTACATTTACCCATAATAGGTCAAATTCCAGAGGATCCAGCTATTATTGAATTTGATTTACTTGGAAATTCAATAATTGATATTCCTGAAAATGCTCCAAGTAAGACAGCAATTAACGAACTTTTAGAAGCTTTATTAAAAAATTAATTATAATCAAATGAAAATGATTTATGGGAAAAATCCTCTTAATTCTATTGCTTTAGCAATTCTAGAAACTGCTAGCACATAAGCAGCAGTACGAAGTGAAATATTTCGTTCTTTAGCAACCTTATACACTTCTTCAAAAGCTTCAACCAGTATCCTTTTTAATTCCTTGTTTATTCTTTCTAATTTCCAGAAATAAGAGTGAATGTCTTGAATATACTCAAAATAAGAAACACAAACACCTCCAGCATTTGCAAGTATGTCCGGTAACACATAAATCCCTTTTTTATATAAAATTTCATCTGCTTCAGGAGTTGTAGGGCCATTAGCTCCTTCTAATATGATTTTACATTTTATTTCTTTAGCGTTATCATTAGAAATTTGATTCTCTAAAGCAGCAGGTATTAATACATCACATTTTGATATAATTAAATCTTCATTTGATATTAATTTATAATTACTGTCCTTAAAATCTTGTAAATATTTTCCGTCTTTGGTCCAAGCTAATAATTTATCAATATCTAAACCATCAGAGTAATATAATCCTCCCGAAATATCTGAAATTGCAAGAATTTTACATCCTTGATCATATAATAATTTCCCAATCGTTCCTCCAACATTTCCAAAACCCTGAATTATGATAGTTTGGGCTTTTAAGTCTATATTTAATTTTTCACACATAGCTTCAAGCACATAATACAAACCCACACCAGTTGCTGGTTCCCTACCAACTGATCCTCCTATTTCTATTGGTTTACCAGTCACCACACCAGGTATAGTTCGGCCTTTCTGCATACTATAGACATCCATTATCCAAGCCATAATTTGAGCATTTGTATTTACATCCGGTGCGGGAATATCTATATCAGGACCTATAATATTAATAATCTCTGCTGTATATCTTCTTGTAAGTCGTTCTAACTCATTTTTTGATAGTTTTCGAGGATCAATTTGAATTCCACCTTTTGCTCCCCCAAGAGGCAAATTTAAAAGACTACTTTTCCACGTCATCCAAGTAGCTAGAGCTTTTACTTCATCCAGATTAACGTTCGGAGCATATCTTATTCCTCCCTTTCCAGGACCTCTAACAGTTGAATGATGGACTCGATAGCCTTCAAATATCTTAAGAGTCCCATCATCCATCAGAATAGGGATAGAAACAATTAATGCTCGTTCCACTCTTTTAAGGTATTCTCTTATATTTGGATCCAATCCCATTTCCTTTGCAACAATATCAATTTGTTTTTTAGCTACTTCAAATGGATTAATTTCCAATTTTTTTACACCTCATAATTTTGTTATGGGAATAACCCTCTTAGCTCATGTGCTTTTGCTAACTTCTGTGCAGCGATAGAGTAGGCAGCAGTACGGTAAGGAACAGTATGTTCTTCTGAAAAACTAACCATTTTTTCAAAAGCTTCTATTAATATCCTTCTCATCTCTCTATTTACTCTTTCTAAATCCCAGAAGTATGCACGTATATCTTGAACATACTCAAAATAGGAAACACATAACCCACCAGCGTTTGCTAAAATATCTGGAATAACTGTTATCCCTTTTTCATTTAGGATAGCATCAGCTTTAGAAGTTGTTGGACTATCTGCTCCTTCTAATACTATTTTACAATCAATTTGATCAGCATTTCCACTAAAGATTTGATTTTCTGTAGCCGCAGGAATAAAAATATCACATGAAATAGCAAAAATCTCTTCATTTGTTATTGTTTTAATACCTGAATTTTGAAAATCTCTAAGTTTATTGCCGCTTTTCTTCCAATCAATTACTTTATCAATGTTAAATCCTTTCTCCGAGTAAATTCCTCCCTCAGAATCAGTAATTGCAATAATTTTACAACCAACTTCAGATAATTTTTTAGAAACTGCCCTTCCCACTTTTCCATAACCTTGTATTACTATATTACTTGACTTTAAGTTGTACTGTTGCTTTTTTGCTAATGCATCAAGAATGTAAAACATTCCAGTTCCTGAAGCATC
>JBHLKV010000259.1:0-3210 GCA_048886305.1 Candidatus Hodarchaeota archaeon | reverse complement strand
GAGGTTTCTGATATTCCTGATAAGTTTAAAGTCAATGGACCTGATGGTTTAGAATTACTCGTTTTAGGATCGATTGAAGAACCAGCAACAGGATGCCTTTGCCCCGAAAATGCTTTAATTAGAACGTTATTATATAATTTATTTGTTAAAAGAGATGAAATTGTTATTGTCGATTTCGAAGCAGGTTTAGAGCACTTAGGCCGAGGCACTGCTAAGGGTATTGATGTTATGTTAGTTGTTTCTGAACCCTCTCAAAAATCATTAGATCTTTGTTCAAAAATTATAGAATTATCCAACAAATTAGGAATTATAAATATTTTTTTAATCGCTAATAAGATATTTGATGATTCCCAATTAGATATAATTAATAAAAGAGTCCAAAAATGGGAAATTCCGCTTTATCACTCAATTCCATTTGATTCTGAAATAGGTAAAGCAGATTTAAATGGTATTTCACCACTAGAATTCAATCCAAATTCAAAAGCAATAGACTCTATAAAAAAATTATATAGAAAATTAAAGGATCTAAAACAAGATTTATTTGATCTATAAAATATCTTCAAGATTTACATCTTGATCTTGAGAAAGTTCTTTCCATTGCTCTATAGCTTCCAAAGCATCTTTCTCATCCATTTGTTCAATTGCATAACCTGCATGAACTATGACATACTTTCCTACTTCTGGACTTTGGATCAATGCTATTATTACATTTTGTTTAATGCCATCAAAATCAACTAGAGCGCAATTATCGTTTATTTCTACAATCTTTCCAGGTATAGCGAGACACATTATTTACTTTTAATTACTTTAAAGTCTTATGAAAATTATAATAATTAAATCAAAATAAAATTATGGATTAACTCTAAAAAGAGAAGATTTTAATCTTAATATACAATAGAAACAATTATTCTATATTGCCTAGTTTAAAAATTTTTAATATGAAAAAATCAAATAAATACATTTTACTTGGCATTTTTTGCATATTTTTCATTATTCCCGTTTATATTCCCCTAACAAACGCACAAGAATGGATATATAATGGTGTAGATACAGAACGAATTCCAGAATTTTTTGTATATCCTTCTGAAAGGTATTATTACAACTATACTGGAGGGTTTTTTGATGGAACTTATTTACGATTTGACATAGTTAAGGGGAATATTACCGATACTTTTATGGGAACACCTTTAGTTCCTCTCCTACCACCTTTAGTCAATGGTACTTGTATATTTGGTGATATTTACATAGGAAATGCTACTACAGGAGAAGAAGTTCTAGGAGTATCAGATTATCAAATTGTATACTGGAATGAAACTATTGGATTAATAACGCTTAATCAATTACCTGCAATTTTTATCCCTGTAGATGAATACGGAGAAGTAACAGTCCAATCACTTGAAATTGCAATTGAATCTGTTCAATGGGCTGTTGAAGTAGGTTGGTACGGACGTTTTGAACATAACGCTAGTTATCCAAGTATATATTCAATTGAGCTATGGAATTCTACGTATAATAATGTTTATTACAAAATAAATTTTACTGAAACCGGACAACAAATAAATACTGAAATCTATAATATTGCTTATTCTCCAAACGTAACGTTAATCTCAAGACCAATACAAACGGCACCTCTATTCAGTCTTACAACCAAAAGTGGAGATTTAACAACAAGAACTACTGATATCACACTAATTGCAAATATCACTGATGCTGATAATAATAATGATGGAATTATTGATGCAGATTATTCATACCGTATTTATAATGGAACAAACTGGACTTCATGGGCACCCGTAACAAGTGAAATAGATTATGATCTGGGTTCTGTTATGAAGGGATACTATGAACTTACAATGGAAGTTAAAAACATGTATGGTGTTGTTGATGAATCTATAACAATTCAATATACTGGTCAAGAAGGTGGAGAAGGGATTATCCCAGGTTATCCAATAATAATAATTTCTTTAGTAGCAATCCTTAGTGTTTCTATCATAATAGTTAAGAGAAGGAAAACTCTGAATTTACTTTTCTGAATTTACTTTTGTTTTTGCAGTACTTATCCTACTTATAAAGAACGTTAAGAAAAAGTGAATTTCTTTTTATTTTAATTAAGAAAAACACTGTCTTTTAGGTTCTCTTGAATAGAAAGTAATTAAATAGAAGGTGATCAACTATGAAAAGAGAAGATTTTAATCTTAATATATAATGAAACCAATAATAATTTATTATTTAGTTAAGAACTTAATATACGATAAGAAGTGATTTATAGTGTTCTTAGATAAATTAAAAAATACTCCAAAGGACAAATTATTGTTATTTACTACTATTATTGGTATAATTATCGTTATACTACTTTATCTTTTAGTCTTTATTCCGATTGAGGCATCTTTTAATGATTATGGAATCTTAGATTTCGAATTCGTATGGACTCCAGAAAGAGCTGAAGTAATTCTTGGAGCCTGGGGACCTAGTGGAAGAAATAAACAAACATTAGCAATATATTGGGATTTTCTATTCATTATTGGATATGTATCTATTGCTCTTAGTCTTAATTTACTAGTTTCAAGAAGATTAAATGGAACTTTGCAGAATTTTGGAATACTTATGAGTTTATTAGGCACATTTTCTGGATTATTTGATATAATAGAAAATATCAATTTACTTATAATGTTAGACACACCAACATCCGTATCATCTACTAATGCTCTTACAGCATCTATAAGTGCCACAATTAAATTTGGATTTTTACTAGGAGCAATTAATTTCTTTGTTATGGCACTTATTATCTTACTTATAAAAAAGTTAAGAAAGAGAAAAGGACTATTTTTCGGGTTTTTCTGAATAGAAAGTAATTAAATCATCAAGCCAATTAAAAATTTCTTCTTTTGACAGGCTATCGATATTAAATTTTAATCTTTCTAATTCTCTTAACATATTTTTTATTTCTAATGGAACTGATGTTTGACAAAGTTCAAATAAGAATTCATTACTTTTTTTAACTAGAGCTTTTATATCTGCGTCCATTGGCTCAACAATTGGCTCATTACTAAACTCGTCTTTACTATTATCAATTTCCACAAGTAAATTTATAAGATCAAAAAGACGACCAGTTTCATTTCCCTTAAATGCACTGTCTGTTTGAAAATAATATCCCTTGTAATCGGCAATGGGTATTAATTCGTTATATTGATTACCAATCCTAATCACTGA
>JBHLKV010000258.1:0-3248 GCA_048886305.1 Candidatus Hodarchaeota archaeon | reverse complement strand
TAGTCATATAATCTACTCTTTATGGTATAGCTTATTTGATTTTTGAAAAATTTTAAGATTTCTCGGATATCATTATCAAAATCTTTATGTTTTTGTACCCAAGCAATTATAACTTTCTTGTTATGCTTTTTATCAGTTTTTACTTTGATTTTTACAATCATTTTACCAATTATTATTGATTTAAATATGTGGAGGTTAACATTATTATACTTTAATATATTTAAAGAAAAAGGATTTTAAATGAAATAAGAAAACTGGTAATTATTTTCGATTCATTTTGATATTAAAAATTTTTTTTGTCAAAATAAAAGAGAAGGAATATTTGGACTTCAATACGTTTAAATATTCATTTTATTAAATCGTATATAGTAAGTCCAAAAACTAAATGTAAAAAAAAGATTTCTGAAAAGGAGAGTGAATGTATGAATTCTGAGGATATAAAAATGATCGATAAGAAAATTAAACAAATATACTATTTATCGATTGCATTATTTATTATTGGATTGATATTCTTAGTAACGATAGTTATGTCTTATGTGAGTTTATTTCTTATTCCTATTGGTTTATATGGTATGGTAAAATATAAATCATTTAATGGTAAAAACAGGACATATGTATATTATTTAATTATTGCAGTAAGCTTATCAACTCTTATTGGTTCATCTTGGTACATAATTATATTGATTTCTTACGGATTCGAATACTTTTTTTGGAATCTTCATTGGCTTCTTCTTTTTATATTCTCCTTAATTTGTTTTGTTTTTAGTATTTATAAATCAATTTGTGAGAGGAGAATAAAATTAAGCTAATATACTTTAATGTATTTAAAGGAATAGGATTTTAAATAAAAAAAAAGATTTTTGAAAAAGAAAGTAAATAATTCTAGATTACTTTTCAGAAACCGTTTTATCTACATCATGTACAATCAATTTTGTGGTATTTTTCTCATTATATTTCAATCTGCTCTTATTTAACTGATCGTTAATTCCAGCTATTTTTTTAACCATCGTTTTACGGGCTTCAATGTCATATTGGGTTGTAATAGCTATTTCTTCCATAACTGGGCTTCCTCCTCCGTGGTAGCTTCCAAAGAGATGGATTCCTCCTGTTGCCGAACAAATCATATCACCAACATATCGCCAGAATTGTGCGGCATTCTCAGGTGCTATCTTTGGGTTTCTAGTAATATATTTATAGAGTTTATTTTTCAATTTAGGATTGACAAAATCTTTTTCATGAGGGAAAGTTGCTGGAATACCACCACAAATATCTGTAATTATCTCAGCTTCACGAAATACATTTTCTCCAGTTAAACATCTTCCAACATTGCAGTAAATTGAGTTTGGGATGTAGCTTCCTGGCCCATAAGGAATAAATCCTACTCCCGGCATATATACTTCTGATTTTCCTAAATCAGAAGCAGTATATCCTGCAGCATAACCAAGTTCTGTGACTAAGATTAATTCTGCTAATTTATGTCGTACATGTGTTGCCTTAGCTATGTTGTTATATTCCGCAGCTAAAGCTGCTGTTCCCGTCATTATATCTCCAATTGCAGGTTTGCATCCCGAATAGCTATGCCGATGAAAGAGACCAAATAGTAAGGCAAGGGCACCTCCATGTTGGTATTCACCACATAAGAAGACTCTTTCCCAGGGAACGAATACTTCGTCAAAAATTATATACGAATCAGTAGCCCCTGGTTGAAAACCACGTGGAAAATATTTCCTTTGACGATAATTATGAATAGTAACCACTTGAGTAACACCCTCATAATCTCCAGGTACAGCGAAAGCAACTGCATAATCTTTATCTTCTGGTCTTAGAGCTCTTGTTGGGATAACTAGTAGTTCATCAGAAACAGAAGCTTCTGAGATATGCAATTTACAACCACTGACTATAATTCCATCTTTTTTCTTTTCCACAACATGAACGTACATATCAGGATCTGCTTGATCAGCAGGGCGTTTAATTCGATCACCTTTAACATCAGTTTGAGCTCCAGCTGCGACCAAATCTTCCTGTTGAAATCTTAATAACCATTTTTTAAAATTTTCATGGTAATGAGATTCTCCATTATTTAATTTATCAGCCTCATATGAAACATTGTATATCGCATTCGCTGCATCGCAACCCATGCATCGCTGAATGCATCCACCAACTTTTTGACATAATTTCCGTGTCATATCTTGTTTTTTATGAAGGTCTTCAGTACTATGATGAATATGGGTGAATCTATTAATAATTTCACCCGTAAGGTGAGATTTTACTTGTACTAATTCTTTATACTCAGGATCGTCGAAAGCTTCAAATGTAGTTCCAATTGTATTTAGGCAATCCATTTGGCGCTCATCTAGTCGATCAATTAGCTCGCCATCATGATAAAGATTGGGTTTCATTCTACCTAAATCTTTCATGTACTGTTCTTTTGTTCTAACCATTTTTCATCAATTTTTCAAATTTATATTTTTTATAATTCAATATTTGATATAATTTTGATTTTTATTCTTTTTAAAGATTTTATAGTGCCCAGAATTCGAACCTGCAAAAGGAGTTAGGATGCGAAAATATGCTTTTTGTTTCGATAAACACTTGAAAAATAAAATATCTGCAAACGTTGCCTTAATTTTATTTGTTTAATAATTTATTCAGTTCTTTGATGATTTTTTCTGTCTGTTTATCTTTTATCCAATATCGTATTTTTGAGGATTGTAGAAATTTTTGGACTTTATCATTAAGTTCCATTAACTTCTTTCGATCTTTATCAGAAAGTTGAGGTACTTCTTCTTCGATTTTTTCTTTTACTTTTTTAACCTCTTGTTCAATAATAGGAATTTTAATTGGTTCTTTCCCATAAATAAGTCTTTTTCTTAAGATTTCTTTTATACTTTTTATCCAGCCTTGGATCCACGGAAAATTACCTTGTTTTTTTGGATCGATTATATTAATTGCTTGTCTATCAACAATTATTAAATCATCTGGACAAGAATTTTCACATGCTCCGCAATAAAAGCATTCTTCTTCATTGCAAGCAATTTTTCCATATTTTTTTACATCCACAGCACTTTCTGGGATAAAAAAAGATTCAGTAGGACATATATTTACACACGCTTTACATCCCTGTGGATCACATTTATAAAGCATATTTTTTTTAATAATTACTTCTCCTTTAAGAGGAGAGTCAATATGAAAACATTGAGTTGGACATTCTTTTTCAATTTGATAGTAATCCTTTATATTATTTCTAG
>JBHLKV010000257.1:0-3303 GCA_048886305.1 Candidatus Hodarchaeota archaeon | reverse complement strand
TATGTAATTGTTGTTCTTGTTGCTGTGGGATGTTTCAGATGTATTATCGAGGAGTATTGCCTCTTCATACCATAAGTTCTTACCTTGCGAAAGTTGATGATCAGATATGTATAGGCTGCGGAACTTGTGTCGAGAAATGCCCAATGGAAACTATCGATTTGGATGATTCAATTGCTAATGTAAATGATGAAAAATGCATAGGTTGTGGAGTCTGTGCTCACCATTGTCCTGAGGAAGCTATAAATCTAGAGCGAACTGGTCCTAGGCATGTATTCATACCACCTAAGAAATTAAAAACAAGTATGTCTTAAAAAATTAAATAAAAATATAAAAAATTAAATCCTATTAGCCACTTTGTAAGCAGTTTCTATTGCTTCTAAGACAGTTTGAGGTTTTTTCGCATCACCGATTTTATACACATCTACTTTTTCTAGAGTTTTTGTTTCTTTGAAAAGGCTATTGTTTGGAGTAACTCCTGTAGCGTAATATACCATATCTACATCATTTATAACTTGATCTTTTCCTGCTGCATCAGTATAACTTACATAATTATCTCCTATTTCAGTTACCGTTACGCTTGTAAGAAATTTTACTCCTAAAGCGTCACATTTATCAAGGAGAACCCATTTAGTTGTCTTTCCAAGAGCTGATCCTAGTTTTGGTAATTGCTCTAAGACAGTTACTTTATTTCTAGCTCCATGTAGCATTTGTAATGCAACTTCAGGTTCTAAAGCTTTATAAAGAGTAAGAAATTCGAAAGCTTCAAGACTTAATGAACCAAACTTTGCTATATACATTGCTAGCTCAACACCAGTAGCACCTCCCCCAATAATAACATTATTTTTTCCGATTGGTGCATCTCCACTAAAAACATCATTTGCAAAATATACATTATTACGTTCTATGCCTTTAATTGGAGGTTTTAAGGGAATTGATCCAGTAGCTAAAATTACAACATCTGGATTAAATTCTTTTACAACATCAAACGTTACTTCAGTACCTAAATGTAGATTAATTCCATGTTTTTGAACCCAATAAGTATAGTTTTCAATAATTCTTTTAAATTCATTTCTTCCAGGAGCTCTCCAAATAAGATTTATTAATCCCCCAATCATATCATCCTTTTCAAATATATGAACCTCATGACCTCTCATTCGAGCAACTCTCGCAGCTTCCAATCCACCTGGTCCAGACCCAATAATCATTACTTTCTTTTTCTGATCAATAGGGTTTAATTCAGTTTTTGCTTCATTTGCAGCTCTAGCATTTCTTAAACAAGTAATTGGTTTTAATTTAAAAATTGCGTCAAAACACCCTTGATTACAACCAACACAGTTCATTATATCTCGTATTTCGCCTTTCTGTGCTTTCATCGGCAAATAAGGATCTGCTACTAATGCTCGCCCCATACAAATAGCATCAGCTTTTCCAGCCATTAAAATTTGTTCTGCTAAAACTGGATCATTAATGCGATTGGATGAGAATACAGGAATTGATACGTTATTTCTTACATTTTCTGCTAAATAAGTATAACATCCCTCTGGAACATCCATAGTTGTTTGTGGTGTTTTAGTCTCATGCCAGCCTCCAGTAACATTAAAATAATCCAAATAATTCCCTAATTCCTTAGCGATCATTGCTTTCTCTTTATAAGTATTACTTTCTGGAACAAAATCATCCCCTGAAATACGATAACCTATAACAAAATCATCACCTACGCTTGATCTCATTAATTCGAGTGTTTCAATTGGAAATCTTAAACGATTCTCAAAACTACCCCCATACTTATCAGTTCGCTTATTAGTTTTTGGGGATGTAAATTGGGTAAATAGATACCCTGCATTGGCGCAGATTTCAGTGGCATCAAACCCAGCCTTTTTAGCACGTACTGCTGCATCTGCAAATGCTTGTTGCTCTCTCTGGATATCTTCGATAGTCATTTCTCGAGGAGTAGTTTTACTAAAGTTACTAAATACTGCAGAGGGAGCGATTGGTGTTTTACCAATTATTTGAGGCATAGAATATGCCCCACCGTGGTACAATTGGCAACAAACTTTCACATCATCTCGAGCATTATGGATAACCTCCGTAAATTCGGTTAATTTTGGGATATATTTATCATCATCAACAGCAATCATCATTGGCAAACCTTTGCCATAAATAGAGACATAACATCCCCCCACAATTATCATACCTGCGCCACCCTTTGCCCTTTCAACATAAAAATCAATCAATTTATTTGTAATAAACCCATCACTTGCCAGATTTAGGTTTAAAGCAGGCATTATAATACGGTTCGATACATCCATATTTCTTATTTTAAAAGGAGTAAACAGCTTAAAAAACTTCAATTTTTATCCTCAATATTATCTTTTTATTTACGAAGAATAACATGGTAATTTATTAAAATTTAATTGGAGTAAAATAAAAGGTTGCCAATTTTTATACCATTTAGTAAAAAGAACAGCTATTCAAGGTATTAAGCTATTTTTAGAATCAATTCTATTAAAATTAGAAAAAAAATAATTTTTTTATCAAATTACATTTATAATACTCAAAAAATAATTTTAAAAAATGAGAAAAAATGAGTGATAACGTTATTTTAATAGAGGAAAACGAAGATAAAACCATTACTACCATAAAAATGAATCGGCTCGATAAAAAAAATGCGATGAATTATGATTTAATGGCGGGTATTCTTAAAGCTATTGATAAAGTCGAACGGACTAATGCAAGAGTTATTATTATAACAGGAGGAGACGAATTTTTTAGTTCAGGAATAGATTTAAACTTTCTTACTGGACAAGAGAAGGATCCTGAAGGGAATATTCCTGATTTACGAATTCCACGAAATTTTAGATACTTTGCTAATACTTGGATTCATCCCATTTTCACAAAAATTGAAAAAATGGAAAAACCAGTAATCGCTAAAATAAATGGATATTGCTATGGTATGGCATTTGAACTCGCTTTAGCATGTGACTTTCGATTCTGTACCGAATCGGCTGAATTTCATATGCTGGAATCCAAGATAGGTATGAACCCTGACGTAGGTGGCACAATTAGATTAACAAGGCTTGTGGGAATCCAAAATACAAAGGATATCATTTTAACTGGACGTAAATTTGATGGAAATGAGGCTTATAGATTGGGAGTGGTAAATCGTGTTGCTAAAACTCATGAAGAATTAGATTCAATAATCAAAATGTACACTGATGAACTCTTGACAAGTGGTCCTTTAGCTGTTGGACTTGCTAAAAAATTGATTGATGATTGTTATGGTAAAGATACTGCTTTTGGATT
>JBHLKV010000256.1:0-3311 GCA_048886305.1 Candidatus Hodarchaeota archaeon | reverse complement strand
TCAATCGATCCTAAAACGAGTAATTCTAAACCATCAGGTCCATTGACTTTAAACTTATCAGGAATATCAGAAACCTCTGGATTGATATTATATACTCCTGGACCAGCTCCTGCAACTAGTGTTCGTTCTTTAATCATCTCTTTCATTTCTGAGATTGGTACTATTTTTTCTTTTACATCTTGATTAATCCCAAGTGTATAACTTAAATTCATAGCGGAATCATTATCAATGGCTAAAACTTTAAAGCCATCTTTAGCAAATAATCTTGCTAGAGTACCAGCAATTAGAGTTTTACCTACTCCCCCTTTTCCTGAGACAGCAATCTTCATGGTATTAGTTATTTTTTAATGAAGTTAAATGTTTAGGTTAGTTTTAATAAAATTATAATTGTAATTATTTAAATTTAATAAGAAAATTAAATAATAATTCATGAGATAATAAAGTCTTTAAGGAAATAAACTGTAAAAAGGTTGGAAAACAATTAAAAGCACTCGATGTGAAAAGCACAATTTAGATTATTATTATTTATGTCCAAAATGTGTTGAACCATTACTAAGAAAAACTCAATTTTTAAATTTAAATGAGATAAGGCAATATCAAAATGTAAATGCTCTTAAAATTAATACAAACGATATTTTAGACGATATTAAAACTCTAGGATTGATGAAAATTAAAATATTTGAAAGGAAAGCTTATTCTGGTTTATTTATATATGATTATAAAAAAAATATGATTATTAACTCTTATTTTGAAATGCAAGAAGCCAAAATAAGTGAATACCTTCCCTCAGTTTTGTTTCTGACGCAAACAGACATTTATTTAAATTTAGTTGAAAATGTTGAAGAAGAACCAGATTGTTATATTGTTAATTCAAGTGGTCAAGTTCATCCATTCCTTTATGGAGCTGCATGTGATTTTGGTTTAAAAATTGAAACACCTGTTATAGGTTATACTAAAAAATTATTATATGGTGTTTTAAAAATATATGATGAAAAAACTAATATTCATGGAATTTTTTCTAATAATCTTTTAATCGGTTTTGCTATTCCTAAACCGAATTCAAATAAATTTTATTATATTTCTATTGGGAATAATATTTCTCTCCAAACAGCACTTAAATTATTCTTAGAACTTGATTTAAGTGTAATTAACATGTTGAATACGAAATTAAACAATTTTATTTTGAATAAAACAAAAAAAAAGACTTAAATTTCTTTTATGGACATTATGTACTTTCTTTTCTCATACACTGCATTTTCTTAGAAATTTTCATCATTTCAGCAAAAATACTATCATTTTCTTCTGGATCATTTGTCATTATTAATCTTTCATTAAGATCTTTTATTCTTAGTGTCAATTCAATGAACTCTTGTGGAGGTTGTATCTGGTAATAATATTTGTTATGCCCATTCTCATCTAATTCTATGTATACCCATTTTCCTTCTTCTTGGGACCAATTCCAGCGATTAGGTGTGAGTCTTCTCGGCATTATTTAAAATTTTATAAAGAGGTTATTTCTTAAATTAAAAATTCGTACTATTTGATTAAATCTGTTATTAATTATAATTTCATTAGCGTTTTTTTATAATTTTTTTTTTTAAAAATATTAACAGATTAATACTTTTTCAATAATAAGAAATAGGTTTTTAAGAAATTATTGTGAAAATTCTTTTAAAGATTTTTCAGCAAGCTCTCTAACATCAACATCATTGTCTTTTGAGAGTTTTTCCAATAAACTTTTTAACTCTTCTCCTTTTTCTTTGAATTTAAGAATTGCTTTAATAATATTATATCGAATTAACCAATCCTTATCATGAATTAACTTAAGGAATGCGTCAAACACCTTGTTATCTTTTACTTCACTTAAAATTTCAATAACACTTCTTTTTATCTCATTATTTTGATTCTTTAAATCCATGATAAGTGATTCTATTATTCTATCCTTATTTGTTTCATCTAAAAGCTTATACATATTCAAAAAGAGAGATATCTGATATGATTTAGGAAAATTAGGAGGGCTTTTTATCTGTTGATAAGACTGAAGAGAAAAATTCAATGATCTATTCTCTTTTAACCCTAATAATGATTGATTTAATTTCTCATTTTCTTTTTGATAATTTAATAATTCATTTTTAATCTGATCAATTTCATTTGTACTATCAGCTATTTCTTTTTCTTTTGCTTGTAGATAATTGATCTTATCTTTGTATTCTTCTATTTCTTCCATTAAAGTCTCGATTTTTTCATTTGCTAAATCTAATTTTTCTGATTGATTATTTTCAGTTGCTTCTTGAATTTTTGTTTTTAATGTTTCGATTTGAACACGTAATAATCCATTTTCTTCCATTAATTGGAAATTTAATTTTTTAGATTCAATTAATTCTTGATTCTCAACTTCTTGTTGATTAAAATTATGGTTTTTTTCAATTTTTTCTTCTAGAGATTGAATTTGGGCTCGAAATTGTTCGTTTTCTTCAGTTAACTGGACAATTGTTTTATTAGCATTAATTAATTTTTCATTTGCTTCTACACGAGAATTCTGCTCATCTAATTCTTCTAATTGATTTGTTAGTTCTTGAATTTGTTGATTTAAAGAGTTAATATCTTTATATCTTTTTACTAATTCCTGTTTTTGAGTAGCAATTGTATCTTTTAGCTCTTGAATATTTTCACTACTTTTTTGTTCTGCAATTAATATTTTTTGTTCTTTTATTGTAAAATTTAACCTATTAATCTCTTCCTTTAAGACTTCTATTTGTTGTTCAAATTCTGCTCGAACTTTGTTTTCTTCTTCAACAGAATCAATTAAATTCTTTATATCTTTATTCATAGTTTAGACATCAGCCATAAATAAATAATAATAGTTTTATATTAATTTATAATGAATTGAATTCTAATAACTTTTTACATAATTTAATAAATAAAATTTAGACAAATATTTGTTAAGATTCTTTCAAAATTGTAACTTTCTTTTTTATATAGAAACCTTTAAAAAAGATATTAAAATATATTTCAATTGATATAATTTGATGTAAAAATCTAAAGGAGTTTATATTATGACATATGAGGATAATGAAGGAGTAAGTAAAGATAATTTATATGAAGAGGAGGAGGATGAAGACGATCAAGATGAAGAAGATTGGGACGACTATGATGACGATGAGGAATTTAATGATGGTGATTGGGATTATAATGATGACGATGAGGATGATGATTCGGACGACGATGAAGATAATGAAGATTGGTGAGTTAACAATTATTATTGTTTAAATTTTAGTAGAATAGATTCTAAGAATATTTCATTTTAAAAA
>JBHLKV010000255.1:0-3319 GCA_048886305.1 Candidatus Hodarchaeota archaeon | reverse complement strand
ATATCAACTATCCTTGTTAAGTTATTTAGGATTTTCCCTGAAAAAGAATATAATTTAGATGAGAACCGTTTAATCTAGCGAATTTGTTTTTTAAAGTTTCACACAAATACCCTGAGACAAGTTTTTGTTTCTGAAGCTCTATTAATTTAAAATTCAAGAAATTCATCTGAAACGCATTTTTTATTAAGTTTATATCGGATTGAACCTTTTCTTCTAATTCTTGTAAATATTCTCCTTTAAGGGAATCGATTAATTTATAACTTGAGGAAGATAACAGTAAGATGGTTCTCCATACTCCAGATCGTCTATTTAACCAGTTAAGCTCATCTTGAGTAGTCTTGAGCAGTCTTAAATGAGTCGTTTTATCATGTATCAGGTCATCAATTATATTTTGTTTTAAATATTTGAACCCCTCTTTATAGAATCTATAGAAGGAAAGTGGCGTGTTTAATGTGGTATAAGTAAAAGGTATTTTTTGACTCATTAATGCTTGATAAAATTTATCGGCGCTTCCATAAGCAGGAGGTGAGGCATACTGAAGATTAAGCATTTTATGATCAATTAAGAATTTATTGTCAACTAAAAGAAAGATGCTATCAGGAGCCTTTTTAAAACGAAAGAAATCTATATTGGCAAAGGGCGCAATAAAGTTAGTCTCATCGTTATCTAACAAGTGTTTTTTTGATACTTGGAATAAAAGCTCTCTCCACCATAAAATACATATGATTCCTACCAGAAACATATTAAAGAGTAAAATCAACCCAAAATCGATATTATGATCATATAAAAGATAATCACAGACCAAGACTAATAGACCACAAAATAGCAATTTCGCAACCACTTTGGATCGGTGAGTCTCAAAAGGATAAGTATCAATAGTTATCTCTTTATTGTAATATACATCATCACTTCTAATAAAGTGAGTTCTCAGAGCATTAACCAGACGTGTTCCAGAGAGAAGAGCAATTCTATAATGGTGAAAGTTAGAAACAAAATCAGATTTTAATTTGGATGTGATTTCATTTAACTTATATCTTAAAAATTCTTTCATATTTTCACGCAAAATACCTTTCACTTTAGAATAGACACTAAAATAAATGTAGGTCTCCATCGATTCTTGAGAGCCAATTGCTATATCTCTCGTCATTGGGCGTCTAACATTATATGGTTTTTGAATCACCTGATAGGTATAAGGGGTTAGACTACTCCCTTCACTTAATGATCGAATAAAAGTATCAATTGCAGCATGAACATTCTCTGGTAGAATTTCAATTTTGAAAATACTTAGAGCTATATGACTGAGATCTTGCTTATTAGAAAGATACATTATGGTTGGATTATCTTTCTCTTGCCAAAAGATGATTTTTTCAAATGGATTAAAAGAGCCAAATTTACGAAAGGTATATGAAAAAAGAGAGCTAAGACTAAAAAATTGGTCATGGAAGACTATAACAAATAAGATAAAAATAATAAATCCTACCCATAAACTTATTGTAAGATCTGAAGTAGAGAGATAAACAGAAGAAATAATGAAAACTAATAAGGCGACAATGAATATTAACTTTAAAAGGGCAGTGCTAGGTTTAATATCTTTAAATGATGGATTTACTTTCCATATAAAATAATCTGTATCCTCAGCATCTTTCTTCTCTTTATACTTAACCATAATTTCCTTTGGTTTTAACGTCGAATCATGATATTTTGATGACATATCACTCACCTCTAAAATTTTGCCAATATAATATGAAAAAGAAAGCAGCCACCCCAAATAAGAGTAAGATCGATAAGCCAAAAATACCAACAGTAAAGGGAAAGAGCATCATTTCAATTAATATGGTAAGTCCAAAGCAAAATGCAACCAGAAATGCTCCAAGAATAAAATAGCCCAAAATATTCTTAAGTGAGAGTTGATAATTAATATTGTCTTTTAATGCCCCTTCTATTACAATTTTATGCTTCCCATTATCTTCAAGTCCCTTTTTAATCTTATTCAAATATATTGCCTGCTCAAACGATCTTGAGTTAAATTCGTAGTTTAAGCTCTCCCGTAAGGCAATTTCTTTTTCCTTAACTTTATGGAGTATAAGTGGCTTTAACTTGTGAGTATTATTTTTCTTTCGTCTATTTATGGGAGATAGAAATGAAAACAAATGACTATTAGTTGTTTTAATAATATTATCTTCTGATAATTGTTCGTGGAGATTTGGAATATTTAATTTTCTTAGCTCATAATATAAGAAAAATATCTGCTTGATATAACTATAAGGAATGTCTCCTCTTTTCTTAAGAAATAAGATCTCACACTGTTTTAAGTTGTCGAGTAACTCTTCTCTAAAAATGTGAATTTTCAAATTTGTTTCAAATACATTATTAATAAGCTTCATATACTCGAAGATCTTCTCATCCTTTTCCTTATTGCGTGGACGTAATCCTAGTCTAATTCCAATTTCGTCCATCTTATTACTTATTAGTATGAATCCAGAGACGGCTAACTTTTTATAATTTTCAGTCTCCTTACAAATTTGAATTAAATGTTTTAATTTTGAATCTATGATAGTTTCATTCATTTTCTTGACCTCTTTTTCTGAAATTTTGAATAAATAAGTTCTACTTCATTTAGAGGTGCATCTTGTCCAGATTTTTGTTTTAACTCTTCTTCGGCTATAAACTTATCTAGATCAAGAGGTTCTTGATTTTTTTCAATATATCTATTAATGACTTTTTGTAGTGTATGTTCTTCCTGTTCAAATGTAGTAATGGTTTGATAATAGAATAAAGTATAGGGGAAGATAAGCATTAACGCAAATAATTGAAAATAATAACCCACACTTAATGAATACACATACGTTATATTAGCTTGAACATCCTCATATTTGAGGTAAGGATAATAAAGTTCATTTGATAGTAAATATGCTATGGGAAATATTACAACATAGAATCCTACTAAAAGAAGTAAGAAGAAATTTAAATAAGAGTAATCTTTTAATTTTTGAGGGGAATTTGACTGGTCGACATCCTTTATCAATGCTATATAAACACATATCAAACAGGCACAAATAAGAAGAATGTTCATTATTGGAGAAATATTCAGATTATCAGGTCTGAAGTCTTGATTTAAAATAAATGCATCTGATAAAGGTGTACTCCAGCCAGTAAAAAGGTTATAGTCCCAAGAGGCAATCAAATCATTATTGATATCATAAGCTTGATAACTGTACCAATTAAAGAATAAAGAGACAAATACTAGGATAATTCCTATGATAAATAAAACCTTAAACATTTGTTTAACTTGTATCTTAATAATTTTCAGTTACATATT
>JBHLKV010000254.1:0-3366 GCA_048886305.1 Candidatus Hodarchaeota archaeon | reverse complement strand
CATCAGTATTATCTATTATAAAATCATAAGTATCAGGAACTGCTCTTAATCCAGCAAAATTTCTAATTGAACTTCTTACAGGTAAACTTGGTACCAATTTTCGCCCACCCTCCAAAAGTTCTTTTAGTCCAGCTTCAGTTGTTGATATATCTTTCTTATCAGTAATATTTTGCGCATTTGGGCCAACAAATGTATTTCCATGTAAGGTTGGACATACTAAGATCCCTTTAGATACTTTTGTTGGTATTGGAAATAATATTTTGTTTAAATGAAGCGCATTTCTATCAAATAAAATGTACTCTCCTTTCCGGGGCATAATTTCGAAATAATCTAAACCTATTAATTTAGAAATTCTTGCCGCATTTAAACCAGCAGCATTTATTACATTTCGTGTTTTAAATTCTTCAGTTTTGGTTTTAATTGTAAATGTGTAATCTTGGTGCTTAATCCTTCTAACTTTTTGATTTAAAAAAAATTTAACTCCATTCATAGCAGCATTATCTGCTAATGCAAATGTCATTTCATAAGGACTGACAATCCCAGCAGTAGGAGCGTGGAGTACACCGACAATTTCATCAGTTAGATTCGGCTCCATATGTTTTATTTTCTCTTTATCTAGAATTACTTCTAATCCAGGAACACCGTCTTGTATTCCTTGTCTTCTTTGTTCCTCTAATAGTTTAATTTGACTATCTTCTAAAGCAACTACAAAAGATCCAATTCTCTGAAATGGAAAATTTAATTCTTCAGCTGCTTGAGTGTATAATTTATTTCCCGATATACATAAATTTCTTTTAATATATTCTCTTTGGGCAGCATAACCAGCATGAACAACTCCAGAGTTTGCTTTTGTTGTTCCAGATGCAAGTTCAGCTTCTTTTTCTAATAAGCATATTTTTAAATCATATTTTGAAAGCGTACGTGCAATACAACAACCAATTACGCCACCACCAATAATAATAACATCATAAATCAATTAAAAACTACCCTTTAAAGTTAAAATTTTAAGTAATATTAGTTATAAATTAAAAATTCTAATTATAAAAATCTTTTATCAAAAAGAGATAATAATTTTTCTAATTAAATTTGATTTTAAAATTTGCATCCCAATAATGGATTTCTCTTATTTTTCTTCTAGAAGAAGTAAATTAAGAAGAACCAGACAATATTAAAGACAAGTGCTAAGATTATTAGAGTTTTTGTGATTGGGTTTAAAAACGCATTTTTTAAAGATTTTGTTAGCTTTCCTTCTAATTCTCCCTTTAATAAATTATCTACTGAACGATTGTAATCATTGGTGTCATTTTTTAAATGAATAGAACCTAAAAATTTTGGTCTTGATATGTTTTTAATAATATCACGAAGATAATCTGAAGAAAGTGAACTATATTTTTCAATAGTTCGTTCTTCTTTCAAATTCCTTATTCTTTTTTCTTCTTTGTCCATATTATTTTATTTTGATTATCTGATAATATTGAAAAATTATTTAATTCAATAATTAAGAATCTAATTCTTCTTAAATTTTTTTGTATTATAGACGATAAGATAATATAATGAAAAGTTATACAAATAAGCTTTTTAGAACTTTCTTGTAGTTTCTTCTAACGAGTCTTTTATTTCATTTTCAAAATTTGAAAAAATGTTAATATCATTATCCCACTTCTCTAAAATTTCTTCTGGATATAATTCAAAAAATTTATCTGAAATACGACTTAATTCATTTAAAACTTTTTTTTCTTTTGATTTATTAGATGAATTTGCTATAAAAATAAAATTATTTTTTTTAATAATCGTAAATCGTAATTTACTTAACTCAAAATTCGTAATACCTCCGTTAGATAACTGCTCTGCAAATAAATTTAATGCACTCATAAGTGCTCCAAATAATTGGGGGTTAATTCTTGGATCAAGAACACGACTATACACAGTTATGCCACTTTCAGTTAAGATCCATAAATCATTTAAGACTTTTCCCAAAAAAATCCCTTAAAGACTACATTCTTATATACAACTAGAAGAGTAATTCTATTTAAAATATCTTTTTTTTGGAAAAATTATTTTACTACAGAGAATAAACAAATAATTAAAAGAAAAATATTAAAATCTAGAAGCTAATTCGACTTTTAAATTTCTGAGAACGAAAAGGGATGATTTGGAAAACAAGAATTTCAGAAATGATGGATACCAAATACCCAATAATTATGGGTGCTTTTGTAGGATTAGGAAAAGCAGAATTTGCGGCAGCTTTCTCAAATGCAGGTGGTTTTGGTATTCTTACAGCAATTAACTTTAGAACCATCGAAACTTTCCAAACTGAAATTGATAAAATGAAAAAGTTAACTAACAAACCATGGGGAGTGAATTTTTCAATAATGCCACCCTATCTCATTGAAAAGACGGGAGGGAAGGGAAGATCAGAAGAATCTTATTTAGATTTTGTCGATTTAGCTATTAACGCTGGAGTTAATGTTTGTACAACCTCAGCCTATCAGGCACCTAAAATTGGAAAGAAACTACATGATGCTGGTTGTTATTGGTTTCATAAATGTGCTACAGTGAAACATGCAATATCTGCAGAAAGACAAGGTGCCGATGCGGTGACAATAGTCGGTGTTGAAGGTACTGGATTCAAAAATCCTCTTCAAAATACAACATTAATAAACATGACAATGGCTAAAAAATTGCTTAATATACCTATCATTGCTGCGGGGGGTTTAGGAGATGCAAGAGGTTTTTTAGGAGCCCTGGCTATGGGTGCTGAGGCTGTATGTTTTGGTACTGCTATTTTAGCAACAATAGAAAGTCCAGCGTCAGAGTCGTGGAAAGAGAGACTAATAACTCAAAATATATTTGATGAAAAATTTCATAAAAAAATATTTCATTTTGAATTAAAAGATTCTGTTGTAGGTTCAATGGCAATTGGACATATAGATAAAATTGTTTCTATAAAAGAATTTATTGAAAAGATTATAAATGATGCTGAAAAGATTCTTAGATCTTGGGGATTTGATGGTAATGAATTTACTACTTTGTAATCAAAAATAAGTAAAAATTTTAATCAGAATTGTTTTTACCAAATAAAAAAAGGCCAAGATGTAGTTTTTCAATATGACTCCAAAATATAATAAAATTTCAAAACAATTAATTCAACAATTTAAAGAAATTGTTGGAACAGAATCGTGTTTTGATAACTATGAAATTCGATGGGTTTATTCTTTTGGAGGCACAATATTTGAAAGAGATTGGATCCCTGATTTAATCTTATTACCTCAAAGTTCTCTACAAATTTCTAAGATTTTAAAATTAGCAAATAGAAATAGTATTCCCGTCACTCCTCGAGGTAGTGGTACTAGTCTCTCTGGAGGA
>JBHLKV010000253.1:0-3393 GCA_048886305.1 Candidatus Hodarchaeota archaeon | reverse complement strand
AATATAACCGGAAAAGGACATATCATTATTTGTCCCATTCCTATTGGGGGAACAGGAGCTTTAATTTGTTATATAAATCCAAAGGTCGGACCTCGGGATGCACTTTTTACCGCACAAGAGTATGCCCTAAAGTTGGCGAATTATGTATAATTTCTTCATTTTTTCTTATTGTAATGAATTCCAGTAATTAGCTAATAAATTTTTTAAAGAGTTTTTTATCCTAATTATATCTTCAATTTTACTCTTTTCTAGGAATTCAATATTCTCAAAAGTGGGTGGTTCATATTCTTCATTTAATAATGCATTTATAACAGCATGGACACAGTACGGTAATGCTATTAAACTATATCCTCCTTCTAACACAAAAACTAATTTTCCTTGGCAGATATCATCTGCTATTTTTAAAATTCTTTTAGTGAATTTGAAATATGATTTAGATGTTAAACAGCAGTTTCCTATTGGATCTGCGAAATGCATATCAAATCCAGCAGCAATAATTATTAGATCGGGGTAAAATTCATTTAAGACAGGTTCAAGAATATCCATAAATTCTAAAAATACGTCATCAGTACAGTACCTCGGTATTGGAAAGTTAATACTTTTGCCAAGACCCTCACCCTCACCTAATTCATTGATAAATCCTATTTCACCTTCCACAAAATCAAATTCATGGATAGAAAAATAAAGAACACTCGGGTCATCATAAAAGTATTGCACTAATCCATCACCAAAATGACTATCAATATCAATAATAGCAATTTTCTTTTTATAACTGAGTTTTTCTCGTAAAAAGATAATTGAATTAGCTATATTATTAAATATACAAAATCCAGATGCTTTTTCTCGAAAAGCATGGTGCCCTGGTGGTCTTATAAGAGCAAACGATTGATTTATATCCTGATTTATTACCTTCTCAATGGCTTGTATAGTGCCACCAATTGCTTTTTTAGCAAGTAAAAAGGTGTCTTCTGTGATATAGATTTCGTCACCAAGAAAGCCACTCCCTAAATTTGAGAGATTTTTAATGGAATCAATATGATATCTGGTATGAGCCAAGCTAATTATCGATTCATCAATTAGTTTTGGTGCCAATTTAATTAGATTTTTATTTTCAGAAAGTTTTCTATTTTCAAAGTGAGTCAAAATAGATTTGATCCTAAGGGGTGTTTCGTAAGAAAGAAAGATTGGATGTGGATATGGGGGAATGTTCTTCGAAGCAAAGTCATCATCAACAACAAATCCTATTTTATTATTCTTTGACATATTAACATTAAAAATATTCAAAAATAACTAAATTATTATATTAAAATTTGCATACATTATTTTAAATACATGTTATTTAACAAAAAAATAGATGTGAATATTGATGAATGCTGCTGAAATTTTGTTTACGGTATATATAAATGCAATTCCAATCTTAATTTTAGTTTTACCTTACTTCTTTATTAGAAACAAAGCTATAAGAAACCTATATCTTAGAATTTACGTTGGAATTTTAGTATTTTATCTAATATACTGGGTTCTGCCAATCATTTACCAAGTAAAACTAGAGCCTGAAGAATTAGAAAGCCAAAATGATGCAGTAGGAATCGCATATTTGTTTTCTCACATGGGATCGTTAATCTCTTTATTTGCCTATTATCCCTTAGTTACATTACCGTTCATTTTCTTTGTTGCCCCTTTTTTATCAATTTTTTATGTTTGGAATCGGTTAAGAAAAGCAGAAGGACCTATTAAACTCAACTTAACATTATTGACTTACCAGTTAAGTGAAAGTCCTTATAAATTAATTCGAGAAGAACTAATAAAAAATAATTGGGCAAGAGAAAAACAAATACTAAAGTTAATGATTGTACTTTTACCAATATCACTTTATCTCTTACAAGTGATTTTAACTGTGACTGAAAAAGTAAGTGATCCATTACTTACTGGTGATACAGCATTAGGGTGGTTCATTGAAATTCTGTTTGTATATCTGGCAATCTTTATCTTAAGCATAGAGTTATTATATTCCTCACAAATTACATTAAAGGGGCGATATATTGGAGAGGATATGAGAAGAGATACTTACAAAAGTCTTTATTCCGTAGGAGCACCCATATCGATTTTATCTATTATCTTATTTATTGTCCAATATACAGATTCAATTCCAATAATGCTTTATTTCTTCGCATATTTTATAATGGCCTCAATAATTTTCGTATTGTTTCTTAATATCTTTGAGCCAATAGCTCTTCTCATCTTTATTAAAATACTGGATTGGTGGAAACATAAAAAAGAAAAAATCAAAAAAATTAATACTACAAACTTTTTTTATGGAATAGTATTTAGTTTTCTGGCCGTTCTCGTATTTCTAATTGTAAATGCGGTATTTTCTCCCATATACCTTTTTGCGTTCGAAAATGATGATCTTATTATTGACTCGGGGAAATTTCTTCCTGATATTGTAAATCCAACCCTTAAATATGCAATTCAATTTGATTCGATGGTTCTTTTCAATTTTATTGTTGTACAAGTTTTACCGTTAATAATAGTTGTCATATTTGTATTTTATACCTTGAAATATTTAAAAAGTCTATTCCTAAGCTTTGCATCATTTTTACCAGTAATAATCCTATTTTCTATATTATTTGGGTTTCTAGAAATACAAGCTTTAATTGTTTTTGCACCAGAAGAATATTGGATAACAGGTCAAACAAGCTTTTTTTCCATATTCGGATTCGACTTTTACACCTTTAGAACTGCTGGTTTAGATGCTGATCTCTCTGGTTTATTAGGTTTTTTGGCAGTTCCTTATCTATTTACAAGGTATATATTCAACATAATAATTTGGGGTCTGATATTCTTTTATCTTTATAAGGATTTTAGAAGTATTAAATTCCCAATTGATGAAAGTCGAATAGAAAGTACAATTTTTGCCTCAGTTGGTGATTTTATATCTTATAGAGATTATGCTGAAGGGGAAATTGAATTCTTAATTGCGAAAAAACCAGATATAGATTTAGAGTTTATTGAACAAGAACGAGAAGAAATAAAGGATTTATTGGAGATATTGGAAAAAGATACCTTATTAGAGCAACTTAAACCACAAGATGAAAATGAAAGAAAAAGGCTCTTCTTTACTCTAAAATATCTCTTCTTTAATAATATAATAACTATCTGGAAACCTGAGTTTTCTTTCACCTATGAAAGAGTAGAAAAACAAGGTTTGTATATAATTTATGATGATGGTCGAGGAATATTTAATTACCCTTTCGTTAGAGAATCTGCTCAAGATCCAGGACTCGTATCGGGAATGTTTTCCGCAATTACTTCCTTTATTAAAGAAATGACTAAATCTACCGAAGTATTGAAAAAAATTGACCATGGCGACATTACTATTCTTTTAGAATA
>JBHLKV010000252.1:0-3429 GCA_048886305.1 Candidatus Hodarchaeota archaeon | reverse complement strand
TCATAATCTTTTATAATTTCAGCTGCAAAAGGAGTACCATAATCCTCTATACCTTGAATAAATCGTTTTACCATTCCTACAATTTCATTGTCAATTATTAATTTTTCTATGCTTTGCGTAGATTCAAAATCTAACATTCCAGGACCAGAAACCATATTATTTCCAACTAATGCTGCTAGAAGGGCTCCTATTCCTGCTTCAAAACCAGCTTGGCTATCAGGTACTTTTGAATCACTTAAACTCATATAAGCGTGAGTAGGCATATTCAAGAATTTTCCCATTTCAATATCTCCAATGTTTATCATCATCGTCTCTATAGCACCCATTGGAGTAGTGCCTTGTTTCATGTCAAATACTGCCGGAGAACCACCCCATACTAAGGGTGCACCTGGTTTTGTTAATTGAGCAATTATTACTCCAGCAAGACATTCCGCACAATGTTGCGTTATGGATCCTATTAGAGTTATAGGTGCGCTCGCACCTGCTAAGGGCATCGAGACAAATTCAGATGGTATCATACTTTTAGCTGCATCAATTAAAGATTGAGTTGTAAGATCAGACCACTTTAATGGGGGACTAGGGCAGGCATCAAAAATAGCTAGTGGTTTTCTTGCTAAATCATCCTCAGATAATCTGCATGCTAACAGTATTTCCCGCATAATTGAAAAGCTTTCTTTACGAAATGTTCCGGTTACTACTGGTTTATAACAATTAGTTAAAGCTATATATAATCGATGCCAGTCCTGAGCTACATTAGGAACATCCTTATAAATTAAAGCTGTACTTTGAGCTTCAATAAATTTTAAGTGCTCAACTATTCTTGAAAAGCGAATAAAATCATTAGACAAGGCTTCTCTAATTTTTCCAGTATTCTCATCAAGAATAAATATCGCAGCAGAACCAGGATCAAAATGAACTTGATCATCTTTTAACTGAATATGCATATTCCCTTCTCGGTCATATAAAGTTATTTCTCGAGGCACAGAGGTCAAGCATTTATCTATTAAATCAGGAGGAATAAAATAGCGTGAACCTTTAGAATTAATTTCATGCTGGTTAAATAATTCCTGTGCCTCTTCATTTTCAAGAAATACTCCTTGAGTTTCTAATATAGATTTAGCTTCATTAAAAATTGATTTCTTATGTTCATTATCTAATAAACTTATTTTTGGTCTAATAATTGGCATATTCTATTTTTCCTCTTAAATCTAAATCGAGTCAATAATTTTTCTTAGTTCCATTATCGTTTGTGGAGATGTCCCACAACACCCACCTACTATTTTAACGCCATTCTGTATCATTTCATAAATATCTTTGGCAAATTCTTCAATTGGTTGTTCATAGTATGTTTGTATTCCCTCTATTCTTGGCATTCCAGCATTAGGTTTTACTGAAAAAGGTTTATTAGTAAGATTAACAGCAGCTTTAAATAACTCAACCATCTCTTTAGAACCAATAGTACAATTCGCTCCAATTACGTCTACTTTTTCATTTTCTAATAAATCAATACATTTTTCTAAAGAATCACCCATAATTGTAAAAAACCCTCTTTTTGTCTTTTTATATGTCATTGAAGCTATTATTGGTTTTTGAGATACACTTCTAATGGCTTTAATTGCTGTTACCATTTCCTCAATATCCGAAATCGTTTCAATATGCCAAAGATTAACTCCATTCTCTAATAATTTTGCTTGAGCAGAAAAACCTGAATACCATTGTTCAGAAGTTGCACCTCCTACGGGTGGTCTAAATTCGCCAGAAGGACCGATATCTGCAACTACTAAACGACCTTCGGGACATGCTTTTCTAATATTTGCTAATGCTTTTGTAAGAATATTTTCAATTTGATCATTAAGATTATATCGTTGTAAATTCATAGGAGTGGAGCCGAATGTATTAGTTTGACACATATCAGAGCCTGCTTTATAATATGATTCATGAATATCAATAATCATATCAGGATTTTCGATATTAATTAAATCTGGAATTTTTCCAGTCGTTAGCCCTCTTTTTATTAATTCTGTACCCATAGCGCCATCAAATAGAATAATTTTTGAATTATCTTTTAACCAATCATTAAATAACAATCTTATCTACCTCTCTAAATAATTTAATTTTCATTTATTCAAAAGAGACTTAACTAATTTTACAGCCTCAATAGCGTTTTCAGCAAATCCATCAGCTTTACATTCTTCTACCCATGTAGTTGTTACAGGAGCACCACCAAAAATTACCTTGAACTTGTCAGCTAAATTTTTTTCTTTTAAAAGATCAATAATTTTTTTCTGACCAATCATTGTTGTAGTTAAGAGTGCTGAAACACCTATAATATCAGCATTCTTTTCAATCGCAAAATTAATAATTTTTTCAGCTGGAACATCTGCTCCTAAGTCAAAAACCTCAAAACCATAAGCTCGTAGCATTGTAGCAACAATCGTTTTTCCTATTGAGTGGATATCACCTTCTATCGTAGCAATTACCACAGTTCCAAGATTTACTCTTTCTGAATCTTTCTGAAGATGGGGAATAATCATATCCATGCAAGTTTGCATAATCTGTGCACCTTTCATCAATTCTGGTAAGAAGAAGTCTCCTTCTTCCCATAATTCCCCCACTCGTCGAATTCCAGCAGCATAACCATTCTCAATAACTTTAAGTAAATCCATCCCTTCATTAATTGCTTTATTTGCTAGATTTATAGCTATTTCTTCATCTAAATCAACAATTGCATTGCACATTTCTGTATATATTTCTTCTTGGGACATTGTAATATCTCCTAAAGAGTAATTTATTTAAAAGTTTTTTTTATAATAATTAAAAGCTTAGTAAAATACATATAAAAAATAAGAAAAATATTACTGATAAATAGAAAAAAATATTTGAGTATGTTCTTTTTTAAATTTAATTCTAAACAAACTTAGATCAAGTGATTGGATGTCCAAAAAGTTCAGTACACAGCCAATTCGTGGAATGGAAGACTATTATCCATCTGACTTACGCGAGGTTAATTGGATAATTGAAACAATAAGAGATATAGCCGAGAGATATTGCTATGAAGAATATGAAACTCCATTATTAGAACCGATTGAAATCTTTGCTGCTAAGTCTTCTGATGAATTAGTTAATGAACAATCTTTTACTGTTGAAAAGAAAAAAGGAGAGAGATTAATACTAATCCCAGAGCTTACACCATCCTTAGCACGAATGGTAGCGAAGAAAAGTCAAGAACTAAAAAAACCAATAAGATGGTTTTCAGTCCCAACTTGTTATCGTTATGAACGACCTCAAAAAGGGAGGAGAAGATCCTTTAAACAGCCCAATTTTGATATCCTTGGCGATGAGAGCCTTTACGCAGATCTTGAAATATTTAATATAATTGTAGATATATTTACTGAATTTGGAGCCACATCAGAGCAATTTCAAATTTAT
>JBHLKV010000251.1:272-3462 GCA_048886305.1 Candidatus Hodarchaeota archaeon | reverse complement strand
AAAAAGTTGAAAAATACAAATCTTTAACAAAATTTCTAGAAGAAGCTTACAAAGAAGGAATATATTATAAAGGAAAAAAAGAAAAAAAGGAAGAGGCTTTAAATAGATTAATAAAAGGACTTAAGAGGTCCTTAGAAGCCGTTGAGGAAGAAGAAAAATCCAAAATGGGAGATAATAGTCCAATTGCTATGAAGATTGCAAAAGTTGTCGCTATAGCTGCAGTTACTACCATTGTTTCGGTGGCTTTAACTCCCGCTGCTGGTGTAATTACACAAGAACTTGCTGGTGGAGGTGCTATCACAGGAGATGTACTAGGTCAAGCGGCAGATGCTGCAGTAGAAGGGCTTCAAAGTTTAGTAGATCCCACAAAATTAGCTAAAAAAGCAATATCAAAAGCAATTACGAAAGGAAAAGATCTGCCTGGTGCAAATAAATAATATCTTGAAATAATAACTTTCTTAACTTACGGTTTTCTTATTTAATTATTCGTATTAAAATTCATTTTAGGCCTAATTAAAAAAAATAAGTGATTTATATACCTTTCATGTCAAATTTAATGAAAAGCGCTAGAGAAAAAAACATTCAAGCAGGAATCATTATCTTTAGTATATTTAGTTTCATTATTTATATTTCAACGAGAATTTGGTATGCTGGATATCTCCTTTTTGCTGATCTTCACATTCTCTCTGGGTCAATTGTAGGTGTAAGATTTACTTTAAAGAATCAGAAAGAAGATCAAGCAGCTCTAAAAACGGGGATCATAACAGGAATTGGAGGGGGAGTTTTAACTACATTATTTATGAGTGTTTATGAATGGATTGGATTTTCACTGGTAGAAGGATTTAACCCATTCCCTCTTTTTATTTTCTATGGATATTACGTTATATCAGGACTAGTTATTGGTTTTCTGATGGGAGCAATAGTGAGCACCTACTTTATGTATATTGAAGTAAAAAGACCAGAAGAAGTAGATAAACATATTGATGATGATTTCTTTAAAGATTTGATTGAGGACTGATTTCTTAGCAGATTTTAGGAATATCTTTTTCTCAAATTCTCTTATTTTTTAAATCAAAAATTGGACTCTTTAAGAGATTAATATCTCATTACTTTTTTTAATTTAAAAATTAACAAAGTGTTTGTAAGAAATGAGTAAAGTAATAAAATGGAAATATGCTGATTTTTTTCAATCAAGAAGAGAAAAATTAATTAATCTGCTTTTGAGTGAGATAATCTTTTTAAATTCTCATGTAAATAAATCTAAAATGTTAAATGAGCAACAATACCTTAGAAATGCATTAAATAAACTGGAATATACTTTAAATCTCTTGAGAAATTTTGAAAATGATTTATCAGATAAAGAATTTGATAAATTTGTGAAGATTATTTACGAAATTATTAGAGAAATTGTGATAAATATTGAATGAGTTAGATTATATTATAATTTATGAGTAGAAGAATAAATAAAAAAAAATTATTTTTTAATTCCAAGCAAACCTAAATTATTATTATCGCTCCAAAGATAATATTTGAATACGTTAAGATCTTTTGTTTTTTAGCCTCATCCATTTTGAATCACTTTTATAGGAAATCTAATTTCTAATTTATACAAAAAGATAGATCAATTTATAAGGTTATAGCTTAAAAAATATAAAGAAATAAATTTATTTAAAGAAAGAAATTTGAATTAATGAATAAATAATATTTTTATAATTTTCAAGCTTCAATGAAAGGTGAGTTCACTGCTTTTCCAAACTTCAGGTCAATTTTTACTGCTAATATTAATATTATTTGGACTTACTTTTATAACAGCGATATTATTTATAATAAATTTAATTAGAGAATTAAAAGAATCCTCGAACGATCAACTAGCAATAATTGCATTAACAGGATCATTGTTATTAGTCTTAATACATTTGATTTTTATATTAATTCAACCTTTTTAAAAGCTTGAAACAAAATCAAATTATCATAATAATAAATTGGAAAATTCAAAAAAAATTAAAAAAAAATAAAATAATATTACATTTTTACCATATCACCTAAAAGAGCATATAAATTTTCTCTTTTGGGTGCTCCTTTCATTAGTTCTCTAATTCTCTCAGCTATTAATTGAGGAGTAAATGGTTTATGATCGTTTTTGATTTGATTAACAGTATGCCATCCTTGGAATAACATAACACGATCACCTACAACTCTAAATACTTCTCCATTGATTTTTCTAGCTTTATCTGATGCTAAAAATACAACCATTGGTGCCACATTAGCAGGATTGAATACATCAAGCCCTGTTTCATCAAGTTTACTCATAATTTCAACCATTTGTGGGGTTGCATCTGTGGTTAAACGAGTTCTTGCCAAAGGAACAATACAATTAACCGTAGCATATTTTTTTAATTCTGCTGCAGCATTCATAGTAAAAGCAGCAATACCTGCTTTTGCAGCACCATAATTAGTCTGTCCAAGATTTCCAGTTAAACCTGCATCCGATGCTGTATTAATAACTCTTCCGAAGTTTCCTAAACTTTCATCTGTTTTTCCTTGCTCTCTGAAGTAAGCTGCAGCATGACGAGTCATATTGAAAGTACCCTTTAAGTGTACAGCAATTACATCATCAAATTCTTGTTCTGTCATATTAAAAAGCATTCTATCTCGAAGTATACCCGCGTTATTTACTAGAATATCTAATTTCCCAAATTCAGATATTGCTTGATCAATCATGGCTTTAGCCTTATTAAAATCAGTGACAGAATCATAATTAGCAACTGCTTTAATTCCCAATTTTTTAATTTCTTCTATCACTTGGTCAGCAACTTTAGTTTCAGCACCACTTCCATCAAATCCAGCGCCTAAATCGTTGATAACCAAATTACATCCTTCCTTTGCCATAGCTAAGGCTTCTTCATGCCCTAAACCACGTCCAGCGCCAGTAATGATCGCAATCTTTCCTTCTAACATTTTTCCCATTTTTAATACTCACTTCTTTCTTTTCTTATCATTTTTAAATTTAACTTATTATGAATAATTAAGAACGATTTTTAAACTTAAAAAATTTTTATAATTTGATTAAATGATAATTCTTCTTTTCTATTTTATATAGTGACAAGATTATGAATTTAATTACCCATGTTTTAATTGGCGTATTCATTCAAATTCTATGTTTCATCTTTTTTACTTTTCCCTTAAACGT
>JBHLKV010000251.1:0-262 GCA_048886305.1 Candidatus Hodarchaeota archaeon | reverse complement strand
AATTTTTATAATTTGAATAGATAATAAATCTCTTTTTCTATTTTGTTAAGTGACGGATTATGAATTTAATCACTCATGTTTTAGTTGGTGTGTTCATTCAAATTTTATTTTTTGAATTTTTTATTTTTCCCTTTAACTTTCTACTTACCATTATCTTTGCTTTTTTATCCCATTTTATAGTTGATGCTCTTGCTAAAATTACATATCATACTCCTGAACCACATTGGGATGATAAATTCTGGGTTTCTTGGAATATGACTGT
>JBHLKV010000250.1:0-3506 GCA_048886305.1 Candidatus Hodarchaeota archaeon | reverse complement strand
TCAAGATATGATAAAGAAATTGATGGGGATGTAATTAATTTAATATTTTGGGATATAGCAGGTCAAGATGATTTTAATTTTTTAACTCCTTTATTTTATAAAGAAAGTAGAGCCAGCATTATTGTATGTAGCCTTGAAGCAAATGATTTAGGTAAAAATAGCTTTCTGCATATTAAGAACTGGTATAATGAATTAACCAAGTATTGCGGCGATATTCCTGTAGTGTTATTTGCCAATAAAGTTGATTTGGTGGAAAAAAATAATATAAATGAACTTGAAATTCAAGAAATTGTCAAAGAATTTAATTTTCTTGGATATTATATTACTTCTGCAAAAACAGGGCAAGGAGTAATAGAAGCATTTAACGCAATTATTAAAAAACTATATTATAAATATAAAAAATTGTCCCAAGAATAAATTATCTATTAATCTTCAATCTGCATAATCTCTGCAAGAAAAAGATCTGCGATTGTGAGCCATTTTTGTTTTGTATCAGGATCAATAGAGCTTTTAGTTGTCAACTCTTTTCCTTTTTCGAGATTTTCAAAAGCTACTTCGAAATTTTTAAGTTCTTTATGACAAATTCCTAATTTAATATAAGTTTGGTAAATGAACCATTCACTACTGTCTATTTCTAATGTTTTTTCAAATTTCTTTATGGCATTTTCATATTCTTCAAAATACATTAGTATTTCACCAAAAGTATCATAATAAGTTCCGTTATTTGGTTCAAGTTCAATAAGTTGCTGAACGATTTCTAATGCTGCCTTTTTCTTATTTAAATATTGATACCAGTAAGCTTTAAAATTAAGAATATCATGATCTTTCGGATATTTTTTAATTAGTTCGTCGATAATCTCTAATCCCGCATCTATGTTTCCCATTTGTTTATGAACTGAAGCTTTTTTCATTTTGGCATCTTTTTCAATTTCAGGGAATTCTTCAAGTATTTTATCTAATAACTTCAGCACTTCTTTATATTGGTTAAAATACATTAAGAGTTTAATTTTTGAATAAAATAGATCAAGATTCCTTGGATTCAACTGTATTTCTCTATCAATTTCTTGAATCTTTTCTTCATATTGGTCTTTTAAAAATCCAGAGTTTTTTGATTGAAATATATCCATCATGTCCTGCCAAATAATACCCTCCAATTTATCATATGTTTCTTTTAACTCAACTTTTGCTTCAATTTTGTAAGCCAAATAATTGATATATTCTGGTAAAAACTCTCTTAAGGATTCCTTCAAATCCTCAATGAATAATGTTTCGCAAATTTCTTCAGTAATGCTTTTTACCATCGAGTAAAGATTTACTGATCGTGAAAATAATTTGTTTAAGTATGTAAATTTAGATATATGGTTTTCTGTAATTGCGCGAAGCATGGTTTCCAGTTTTTCATTTTCCTGAAAATAATAATTTTTATCTGGAGCTACTCTCAATTTAAAAAATTTTATTGGATAAATATTATTCTCAACAATTTCATCAATGTAATACTCTAGTTTACTACTTTTAATTCCATATGTATTTGAAAAATCAACCAGGGATACATAATCTGGGTATTGATCGGGATGATTAACTGAAATAAAGAGTATAATTTTATCAAAATCCTCTTCATTTGATAACATTGATTTAACTCTATTATAGTCTAATCTTAAAATATTGTTAAGAAACCTAAATTGAATATTCTCATCCTGAATATTGTATTTATCAAAAAATTGGATTGTTTTTTTAGTGATATCCTCAATTCTTTTGCTTTCTTCATCTAAAATTGATTGTCTATCTAAATCATAATCTCTTAACATTCTTGAATACTCTAATTTGCCTGATCTAGTAATTCTGTACTCCTTATTCTCCTTTATTACAAACTCTTTATCCATTAACAGATTTATATTTTTAGATAGTGAGGATTGATTGATTGAGAGAGGTTCTTCAATAAAATCTGCCCACTTACAAAAATTATTATTGTAGACCATCCAAAGAATCCAATGATCATAATTTCTTCTTCTTAGAATTGCTGCAGGTGGATAGCTCAATTTTCTTTTTTCTCCAGTTGCCCTAGATATTTCATGAAATCTTTTTTTGCCCTCTGAAGTTATTCTATAATGTCCTCTAGTATAATTATCAACATATTGCTTACTTTTTAACATAGTGAGATATTTTGATAATGTTGATAACTGAAATTGAGCAGATCCTTGAGTAAAATGAGACCATTCACATTCTTCATTATTATTTAACATCCAAAGAATAATGTGTTCAAAATTCTTCTTTTTTAGTATTTCTTCAGGTGGGTAATTCACCGAACTCATAGATTATTTCATTAATTTTTATAATTCTTAAATATAGATCGACTTTAATACTATTTAAATTCTATGAATTTTTTAGAAATTCGAACTTCGCAGGAAGTTCGTGATATTAAACTATATAATGAAGCTTGAATATATTTTAATTAAGCACGAATAGAGGGCGAATCCAAATGAAAAGAAAAAATGAAGATAAATTACTTAAAGTAAGGAATTCTGCTTTGGTAAATAATCCTGTTTACCGAGATCTTAATAAATAATTGATAGTAAATGATTAATTATTTAGTAAATACTTAACTTTTTTTTTTGGTTTTTTTCACAAGTTTTATATTAATAAAAATCTAATGTTGTATTAAGCAAAATAAACTCATTCAGACTCCAACGAATAATTTCGATGAGTGATCTTCAAAAATATGGATTTAAAATAATAGTTATAGGGGATGGGGGAGTAGGTAAAACCTCATTAATTACAAAATTCACTCAAGGTACTTTTGAAAAAGAATATATTAAAACTATTGGTGCTCAATTTTCTAAATACGATAAGGAAATTGAAGGAAATAAAATAAAATTGATTTTTTGGGATATTGCTGGGCAAGAAGATTTCCTATTCCTGCGTCCTTCTTTTTATAGAGAAAGTAAAGCAGCGATTATTGTATATAGTCTTGAAGAAAATGATCTCGGTAAAGACAGCTTTGAGCATATAATTAATTGGCATGAGGATGTAATGAGGTATTGTGGAGATATCCCTATTGTCTTATTTGCTAATAAAATCGATTTAATTGATGAAAATGCTTTAAATAAAGGTGAAATAGAAGGAGTTATTAATGAGAGAAATTTCCTTAGTTATTATATAACATCTGCCAAAACTGGTCAGGGAGTTATTAAGGCATTTAACGCCATTATCGAGAATTTATATTATAAACATAAAGTAATACCTTCAGAATTATAAATTCGTTTTGTCTAAATAAATTATTAAAGAAATCCAAAACAATTATATTATCAGCAATCCACTTAAATATTTGAAATAGAGAATTTAATCAAAAACTATGGCTAACTCGAAATCTAAAGAATTAATTCAGGTAGAACAACTTGTAGAAGCAGCTAAATTTAGAGAAGCTCTTCAAAATATAAACAAATTCAAAAAACTGGAGAATTTTTCTTCCCAAGAGCAAGTTGCATGGCATATCCTCAAGAGTAGATGCC
>JBHLKV010000249.1:0-3571 GCA_048886305.1 Candidatus Hodarchaeota archaeon | reverse complement strand
TCAAATGTAAAAATTCAAAGTCATACCTTCATTTGTGAGGGAGTTACAATAGAAGACAATGCATTTATTGGTCATGGGGTGTGTTTTATCAATGATAGATATCCAAAATCGATTCGAAGTGATGGAAAACTCCAGAAAGAAGGTGATTGGACACTAGAACCCATTATTGTCAGAAAAGGGGCTTCCATCGGTACTGGAACAACCCTTCTATGTGGTATTGAAATTGGAGAAAACTCTATTGTGGGTGCTGGTAGTGTAGTAACAAAATCCGTCCCCAAAAATTCCATAGTGGCAGGGAATCCAGCAAAAATCATCAGAACAATCTAATTGATACAAAGATGGCTAAATGAGCCAAGAAAAAAGGTGGGGCAGAGAAACTTCAATACATATAATTATTATTTTGGATACCCTTTAACATTATTAAACTTTTGTTAAAACTTATATCTGTAACATTTAGAAGACTTAGATATGAATTATTGACAAATTCTGTTGTCTAAACATCCTGTTAAAACTGAAGCTGAGGACATGCTAAATTTTAAGAGTTTTTACTTGCAAAATCGAATTGATTCCCTCTTAAAAACACCAATGTTATATGCTTTAGTGATTAATATTCTCATTCGCATTCCATACTTTCCTCATGCTCAAGGAGATGATGCTTTTGTTGTCGCATGGATGGCACAAGCAATCCAAGAAGGATTTATTGATGCGTGGATTATCCATCCTCTCTCAATATTTGGTCTTTATCCTTATTCATTCTACCCCATTGGGGGACCATTCATTCTTTCAATGATCTTTAATCTGGGATTCAACATTGAGACTGCATTTCTTATTTTTTCATATTTGTTTGCTTTTATATCATTAGTAACAACATATTATTTAGGAAAATTAATTTTTCCTGATGATCAGCTTAGTATCTTCTTTTTAGTTGTCTTTTATACAACCAGTCCCTTTTTTCTTGGATATACATATTGGACTGCAACAGTGAGGGGGCCATTTACAGCAATATTACCTTTAACTTTATATTTTCTGTTGAAATTGATCAGTGAACTCAATGTGAAGAATATTTTAGGCTTCTTTGGATCATTTGTCTTACTAGCTCTTATGCATCGCCTCATTATCTTGTATCCAATATTCATTATCTCCTTTATATGTGCTATTCTTTTAATTAAAGTCAATCTCCCGAAACAAAAGGCTTTACCCATATTTTTTCTTCTTTATATTTTTGCATTTTTCCTTGGAATTTTAATTTTACCAATAAATCCTTGGGAAGTAACAGAATTTATATTTAATAATGATTCTATTATTGGAATCGCTTGGAATCTAGCAATTGATTATGCTCTTAAATTTGGTATTATTTCGCTCCTTGTATTGTGGGGATTTTTCAAGCAATTTAGCATTAATGAGTTAGAAGCACCTGAACCAAAAATTCATTTGTTCTTTCTATTTCTAGGTCTACTTTTAGTATTTATTTCTCCAATTTCTACATATGCCACCACTGTCCTTCTACCTTGGTTTGGGTATTATGCGGTTCTTGGATTAAAATCAATCCAAATGTGGAAGTTTAAGAGGCTAAAATATTTGATAGGTATTTTTCCCTTTTTTTTTGGATTATTTTATTCTTTAATTGTTGTAGATCTACCAATCCACTTACTGGGAGCACTGATATTAGCAATAGTGACTATTCTAGTAATCATGATTAAACCTAGCAAAAATATCCATTGGAATAAAGATTTTTACTTGATTTTATGTACATCAATTTTCATTTTTTCAAAATTTTCAACAGATGGGCTTGTAATTTCAAGTGATTTTCCGTTCAACTATGTAAGTGATGATGAATTCATAATTGCTGAATATCTAGAAAAAAACAATGGAGATAAAGAAATTATTGTCTCTTATGATGCACTTATAGCTAGAAGAATTCAAGCTATTAGTTTTCAACCAGTTCTACGTCCAATTAATTATCCTGCTAATTTGTATTATGGCTGGATTTCGATAGAAAAAATTCGCAATGAAACTGTTTTTGATATCTCACAACTACTAAGGTTAGATGTTGGAATTCCATTTAATTCAAACCTTATTCTCCCTGAAAATCTGTTCTACAACATATCACATCTCAACTTAAAAAATTCAGAAAACATTGACAAAATTCTTGACGTAGGAATTCGTTATATCATCTCTAATAATCCTATTTCTGGAAATTCAACACAGCAATCAACTCTATTCACTTCAATTTCTGAAGTGGGGATTTTAAGGGTAGAAACACGGTATTTACGCCTTTATGAAGTTCCAGACAAGTTTTGTTTTCCTTCTTCTGATAGATATTAGCATTATTATAGCGATTATAGATAATGAAAATCCCCAATTATGACTGTTAAATGCTCGGGAATTATTGTTGAATACATTGTTCCTTTCAATGGTGTTATTATCTGAATCGATCAGTTTGATTCCGTACCAATTGTTTTCGTAAATTGAATTATTTTTTATCAGGTTATGATCTGAAAAGATTAAATATATTCCATTCAGATTATTTTCATGAATTGTATTGTCAATTAAAATATTTTGATCCGAAGACGACAGAAAAACACCAACACTATTATTAAATATTCTATTACCTGATATTATGTTATTATCAGAAGAGGATAAGTAAACACCGTATCCAATATTATCGAAAATTGAGTTATTCTTAATATTGTTTCTATTTGATGAAAGCAGAAAAAGACCATACCAGAAATTATTGCCAATAGTGTTATCGATAATTTTAACTGGACTTGATGAACTGATTTGAACACCCGAGCCCCTATTACTGGAAATTGTATTGAAACCGATATTAACAGAATTTGATTTATTAACATAAACACCGTGTATATTATTGTTAAAAATAAGACAGTAGGAAATATTACAGTTATATGAAGAGTACAGATTTACACCATGCCCTAAATTATCATATAGGGAGTTATTGAAGATGGAATTGGCATCAGAGTATTCTAAATATATACTAGACTTGTTATTGCTGTTTAAAGTATTATTATCTATAATGTTATTATGTGAACGATTTAGATAAATACCATCCTGAATATTACTTGAAATAGAGTTGCCAGCTACATCACAATTCGTAGATGAATGTAACAAAAGACCAAATTTATTATTTCTGATAATTACGTTATTAAGTGTCAAAATATAAGAGGATTCATCTATATTAATTCCATTTGCCCTGTTTTTATAAATGGTATTATTGAAGACTGTACTATTACTAATGAAATAGAGAAACAGGCCATCCCCATTATTGGTAGTAATAATGTTATTACTTATTGTGTTATATCCACCAAAAACTAGATTCATACCATGACTCTTGGATGTAGAGATATGATTAGTTGAAATATTATTATAAAAAGACAGGCCAAGACGAATACCAATCCCACTGTTATTTTTTATAAAATTGCTTACTATTCTATTTGAAGAAGAACCATCAATATGGATTCCAATCCCAGCATTGGCAGAAAGTGAATTATTTACAATGGTGGTACTAAGTGAATGAATTTGATAGACACCATGCCCTGCATTATTAACAAAG
>JBHLKV010000248.1:0-3605 GCA_048886305.1 Candidatus Hodarchaeota archaeon | reverse complement strand
GTTAGATCGTACTTTTCAGCAGGCTTAAGATCAAGACCCATTAGATAATGAATATAAGCAGCACTTGTACCAAATATTGAAATTTTATGTTTCTCAATCAATTCAAAAAATCTAAGAGGACCGGGATAAAGGGGATTGCCATCATATAAAAAGATGGTTGCTCCTACCGCTAGAGCACTAATCAACCAATTCCACATCATCCAACTTGGAGCGGTAATATAAGTTATCACATCACTTCTTTTACAATCAGTAGAGAGAATAAGTTCCTTTAAATGATTGATGAGAACACCTCCTCCACTCTGTACCATACATTTTGGTTTCCCAGTTGTTCCGGAAGAAAACATCACATAAACTGGATGATCGAATGGTAATTGTTCAAAAAAAAGCTCTGGATCTTCTTCCTTAGAAATGAAATCTTCCCAATTTATTGCCTTAGGTATGTTGCTAACATCCGCTTTACCATCGGAGATATAGGACACTACAATAACCTTCTCAATAGAAGGAATGACATCAACTACGGCTTTAACATTCTCCCTGATATCGAACTCTTTATCCCTATAATAATATCCATCTACAGTAAATAGTACTTTAGGTTCAATTTGACCAAATCTATCGATAACCGCACTTGGTTGAAGCTCGGCACCGCAAGAAGCCCAAATCGCTCCAAGAGCAGTAGCTGCCAGCATTGCGGTTGGTGTTTCAATAAGGTTTGGAATATAAGATACAACTCGATCACCAACAATGATTCCCATATCTTTAAGAGATATTACAAGGCGAGCTACAGTTTTATATAGTTCTATGTAGGTTATTTTCTTTGATACATTGGTCTCCCCCTGAAATATAAAAGCTAATTGATCATCTTTATATTTCAGAAGGTTCTCAGCAAAATTTAACCTTGCTCCAGGAAACCACTTTGTACCAGGGAATACACTTAAGTCATCAACAATCTTATCATAAGATTTTGAGGCAATAATTCCCGAAAAATTCCACATCGCTTCCCAGAAATCAGGTATTTTTTCAACTGACCATCTATATAGATCCTTTCCTCCTTTTAAATTTTGTCCATATTTCTTATTGACAAATTCAATAAACCGAGTTACTTCTGCGTTTTTAATCCATTTTTTAGATGGTTCCCATAGCTTTTTTCGCTCATCGCTCATACTATTCACAATTTATAAATGCATACTGATAAATCAGCAATTGAATTTTAAGATGTATTATTGTTATTACATAATAATCATTATAATAAGAATTATACTTTTAGCAAAACTATTAAATTCCAAATAAAGAGAAATAGAAAATGTATAAGGAAATAATAGCACTGCTCAAATGTCCGAATTGTAATAAACCACTTCATCTTGTAGATTCTGTATTAGAAGCTGGTGAAATAGTAGAGGGAAAATTGAAATGTTATTGTGAAGAGACTTGGGAGATAAGAAAAGGAGTTTTAGATTTCAGAGTAGAAGAACAGGAAAGTGTGAACAGGTGGAGTGAACTAACTAAAGATATGACATTTGAAGAATTAGATGAGTTGATTTTAGAAAAAACACCAAAAAATCAACGAAAGCTTACGGAAGATGCAATAAGTGATATAATTAAATTTGTCAACCTAAATAAACCAGATGTTGTTATAGATATTGCCACTGGGAGGGGAATGTTGTTAATTGAGCTGATAAAAAAAATAAAGCACGAATTTCATTTAATATGTTTTGACCTTAGTTATGTTGTGCTTAAAGCAGACAGAAAAAAAATAAAAAAATATAATACTAAAATTAAAGTTAGTTTTGTATCCTGTGATGCAACCAATCTACCTTTTCTGGATAATACTTACGATTTAGCTTTATCTTTTCAGGGAATTTCTAATATAGGTCCTCTAATTCCTAAAGCTTTAAAAGAAGTCCACAGAGTTCTAAAAAGAAACCATTATTTATTGAATAGTTCAATTATTATTGAGCAAAATTCTAAAGGGTATGAATTATCAAAAGAATTTTTCAGCAAGGTAAGCTCAGGAGATTTTGAAAAATTCTTGCTAGCAAGTGAAGTAGAAAAAATTCATCTCGATGCAGGATTTGAAAAGGCAGAATTTAAAATGATTGGTGAAAGCATTGGTCAAAAAAGTGAATTAAATCTATTACCTTATGAAGGGGAATGGTTTGGTATTGGAAATATTTATTCTAAGAAGTAGCACTTTTTTTAAATTCTACATATTCACAAATTTTTGCTAAAGCATTAACAGGACGATCCCATAATCGAAAAAGAATTGCCCCATTCTTCCTTAATCTTCTAGACCAAGGAGTATTAAAATTCATAGGGCTAATATGTAATATTGGTATCGAATACTTCTCTGAGTTTTTTATTATTGGCTTAACTAATTTATCAGCCAAGGTATCAATAACTTCTTCAGGTTGATGCTGGAATTCAGCATGTTTAGCAATCTCTTCATATGATAAATAATCATCTATCACATCCTGAAACCCAACAACTCCATATTGAATAATAGCATCAACTTCGCCTGATTTCATTAATAGTTCAGGTAAAGTAATATAGAAATATGGAAGATCCATATCAAAAGTACAATCTATAGGATTTTTAAAATTCGCTGTTTGAGGTAAAATTTCCTTTAACTCATTTTGAAGAGTTTCCGAAAGTTCTGGGACTACTAAACCGTGCTTTTCAGCATTATTAGCAACCATTGCTCCTGGACCTCCAGAATTTGTTATAATACCTAATCGATTACCTTTTGGTAAGATACACCTTGATAAAATTAACGCGATATCTAAAAATTCTTGAACATAATCTGTTCTGATAATTCCGGCCTCTTTAAATGCTGCTTCATATATCTTTGAATCACCTGCCAGTGCTCCTGTATGACTTTGTAATGCACGATTTCCTGCTTCAGAACCACCTACATATATCGCAATAATTGGCTTTTTGGGGCTAATTTCTCTAGCTAATTCTAAGAATCTTTTTCCTCTTTTTAGTTCTTCTATATATAGCCCTATGATCTCTGTGTGTGGATCATCTTTATAATATTCTAAGCAATCAACGATATCAATATTAGCTTCATTTCCAACAGATAAAGATCTACCCAATCCTAAATCTAAATTTACTGGATCATACCAAACATGGCATGAAAGTGTTCCACTTTGCGACGCAATTGAAAATTTACTCCTTTCAAGGTTTTCCCAAATATAAATATTGAAGGATTTTTGTTCTTTTTCTGGTCCATACCAGTTATTAAAAACACCTAAACAATTTGGACCAATAAATCTAATTCCATATTCCCTAGCTATCTCATTGATTTCTTCTGTTAGTGTATTTTTGCGATATCCAACTAATTCCCGAAAACCTCCAGAAATTAAAACGATCCTTTTTACTCCTTTTACTCCACACTCTCTAAATATTTGAGGGACCGCTTTAGCGGGGATGACTATGACAACGAGATCGGGAATTTCCGGAACACTGGCAATAGATTTGTAAGCTTTAAATCCCATTACAGTCTGTAATTTTAAGTGTATGGGATATACTTTTCCATCATATCCTGACTTGATTAAATTCATAATTTGAAGGCTAGCTAAGGAATTGCCTTGATTATTAGCTCCATA
>JBHLKV010000247.1:0-3621 GCA_048886305.1 Candidatus Hodarchaeota archaeon | reverse complement strand
TACTTTCAATCTTCTGACATTTTGGTCCGTTTTTTCAAATGAATTTCCATTGAAACTAGACGCTGAATTTACCTTTAAGATATAAGTAGAGAATTACATTAATTCTATTCTAAAATTATATTTTAATTTTTTTAATCCATTCAGTAAGAGATTTAAATTGTTTTTTAGATTATTTTCCTTTATCAATTCAGCTTTAACCAATAAATGTTTAAGATAATTAGTATTATGAGACGATTGTGTCATGATAGAATTTATAAGGCTTATGCAGTGTTTAATTATAGTATCTTCAGAGAGGTTAATATCAGTTTTAGGACCCTTATTAAAAAAATCTTCAATATTAGAGAAATCTTGCATGTCGATTTCCTGATTAGAAGTAATATTAACCATCATTTCTTTAATTTGGCTGCCAATCTTTTTCATTTTATCTAAAAAAATTACATTTCCCTCATTTCTAAGTATTAAGATTATAAAACCAAAATTTTCTACCTCAGAAAGTATATAGATATAATCATGATTTTGTATAACTGTAGTATTATAGGAGCCATTTGACATTTCTGCATTAAATTGTTCTAAAGCAAAAAGTAAAGAACTTCCAGTTGGTCCTATAATTTCAGGAGCAATTTTTAAATCGGGATTAGAACAATTTGATATAGGGAGACCATCATTATTAAAGATATAAGAAGAAATATACTTGTCTCCAAATATCTTTTTCATTCCCTGTAGAAGATTATCTAAATTATCTTGAATATTAATCATTTAATTAACACAAGACTTTATACTTTTATTTATATATTTTAATTTGATTTTTTAAAGTACTTTATTTTAAGACTATAGATCTTAAATTGCCACTAATTTTTAATAAAAAGAGTTATATTTCCTTCTTCGGTCATCATTTTTAATGAACTCGCGGAATTCTTCGTTATCATCATCAATAAATTCCCAGAATTCTTCATAAATCTCTTTTAAACTCATATCTTTCTTTTTTTGATTATTTTTATCTTTAAATTTCAGTTTTCTTGGTTTATATTCAAGGTAATTACCCTCCATGATTAGATTTTCAAAAAGATCATCGTCTGAATCAATAAGATCTTTAGTTTGATTTTCGATTTTCTTATTTTCAAATTCAAAATCTACTTTTTGGTATCCCCGCACGTTAAAATTTTTATCAACAAATGCTTGAAATTGGTGTTCGCAGACCAATCCTTTTGCTATTGACATTGTAGTTAGTTGTTTTGCTTGATTGATGACGGATTTTGGAACTTTTAGCATTTTCTTAGATTTACAGATGGGGCAGATAAATTGAACTTTTATGTATTCATGTAAATTAGCTATATTGACATTGCTTCTATTTTTTGTAATAGCCATATCACTCTCTTAAGATTATTTTTACTTATAAATAAAAAGTCCAATATTCTTTCTTAAGATCTTAATTCATGTTAAACTGAAGGGATATTTGAATCGAATCTAAGATTCATATTATTCTTTTCTAATTCGAAACGTATTTCTATTCCAGTAATAAGTTCGCTTTCAATTTTAAAAATATGTTTACCTTCCGTTAATTTTTCTAAAGAACTCTCATTTAATTTTATAATAACACTAATTTTATCTCCAAGAGCTATAGTTCTTCCACTCAATTTACCTTCTAAAATGTTATTTAATGTAAACAATTCTCCTCCATGAGATATCATTAATCTTTCTTGAACTGCATCCAAATTTACATTTTCTTTAGAGAGATTTAACAACTCATTATCTAAATAAATTGTTACATAGTTAGAAATATCAATGTCATTCATATCAAAATTTTGAATATTAAAATCTCCAATTTCGATATTCTCAGGAAAAACAAAAGGAATAATAACATTAAGAGCTGTAATTTGTACAGAATCAGCCTTCCCATTCCCTGTTGTATCTAAAGTATAGACACATTTTTTGGGAGGAAAAATTTTCTTTATCAAAACCTTAAAAGCAGATAAATCATATGACATAATTTTCACAAATTTATGGTATTGTAATTACTTTAACACATTTACGATCTTCCATTAATTTAAAACCTGTTGATATTAATTCTTCTAATGGAATTGTATGAGTAATGATTTTATCAATATCTATAATTTTATTTGAGATTAATTCTATAGCATCTAAAAAATCTTCAGCATAACCTATATAGGAGCCCATGATTTTCCTCTGATATCGAACAATATCATTAGGTTTTATCATAGCTTCAGCTCGGAAATCTTGCCCAAATAAGACTAGTCTTGCACCAGGCGCCCAAATCTTTAAAGCATTTTCAAACGTTTCTGAAATACCTACAGCATCAATAATAACATCAGCACCCTCATCGTCAGTTAGCTTCATTATTTCTTTCTTTATTTCTTGGTTTTTTGGATTAAGAACGTGATCGGCTCCTAGTTCATATGCTTTTTGAATTCTCCACTCATCTATTTCTACTGAGATTAATCTCTTTATTGGATGTTTTCTAATAACAGACTCAATTATTAAACCCATTGGTCCTGCTCCCATAATGACGACATTATCAGATTCTTTAACGTCTGCAATATTATGACAATGAACTGCACATGAAAGTGGTTCCACTAATGCTGCTGAAGTCATATTAATATTATGTGGAAGTTTAAAAATTGCACTTCTTGGGATTACACAATATTTTGCAAAACCCCCATTTTGGAAAATACCAAAAGTCGTACCTGTCGCCATAAAATCGCAGAGATTTGATAATCCTCTACGGCAATTAATACAAAAACCACATTTTTCATTTGGATCAACCACTACTTTATCTCCAATTTTTAGATCTTGTATATCACTACCAAGCTCTTTAACAACACCAACAAATTCATGACCTAAAATAGTATTATCATTTGCGGGATGCCCACCCTCTATAATTTTTAAATCTGTACCGCATATACCACATGCTTTTACTTCAATTAATAATTCGTCATTTTTAGTGATTTGAGGTATTTCTAACTGTTCAAGCTTTATTTCACCGCCATCATTCTTCGTATTTTTATGAAAAACTGCAGCAAGCATTTTATCCATATAAATCACAATTATAATTATTTGTAATAATAATGAATTTGAATTAAAGATTTAAATTAATATAAATTGATCTTGAAATAATAATTAAAAAAATCAATTATTCTATAAAATTGTTGATTATATGAGTAAAGAAAATATAGAAGTATATGGATTTCGCTGGATTGTTCTCTTACTTTTTATGTTAGTAAACATTTCATTGCAAATTTTATGGATAAGTTTTGCTCCCGTCAGAAGTGTTGCTGCTACTTTTTATGATGTTGATGAGCTTTTTATAGACTTATTGGCAATGAGTTTCATGGTTGTTTATATTCCAGTAACTTTCTTATCAGCTTGGATGATCGATAAATTTGGGTTTAGGATCGGGGCAGGAATTGGAGCTATAATTGCAGGAATATTTGGGCTACTAAGATTTTTTGCGTTTGAGGATTACTTTCTTGTATTGCTATTTCAAATAGGAATTGGTATAGGACAGCCCTTTATTTTAAATGTTGTTACTAAATTATCAGCTAATTGGTTTCCTGATAGTGAAAGAACAACAGCTACGGGAATTGCATTAATCTCTCAATTTCT
>JBHLKV010000246.1:0-3675 GCA_048886305.1 Candidatus Hodarchaeota archaeon | reverse complement strand
GATTCTCCCGATTTGAAGTTTCTGTCTTACATTTTCATAATAATCAACTTTAGTCATAAAATTATTGAGGATTGTATGAGTTATAAATTTTTCATTTTGATAAAAAACTTGATTCTAAGGGATATTATATGAACAGTTAAAAATTATCATATATTGATACTTTCTTTTAAAATTAGAATTAGTATATTAATTATACTCTGAAGAATTTTTAGCGAACCTTCATAATCTATAGAAAAACTTAAATATTTTATTAAACCTAGATTCAAATAAATTTACATCGTAAATTTAATTAATAATTAATACAATTATTGAATTATGGTTGTTCAAGGTTTTAAGATGACCCCTCTTCAAGGGATACCTTCAGAGAGGGTCCGAAAGATGAGAGATAGAATGCTCTCTACACCTAGAGAACTTGATCTTGAACGCGCTCGTTGTTATACCAGAATATATAAACAAATGGAAGATGCTCCTCCTTGCATGAAAAATGTTAAAGCATTAGAGGAATTTTTACGATGCGTTACAATTAGGATTGAGGAGGATGAGCTTCTTGTAGGCGTAAAAACTAGTATAGTAAGAGCTGATCCAATGGAAATAGAGATTGGTATGAAAGCTAGAATTTTTCGATTTATCTACAATGATGCAATAGATGAAAAAATAAGAGATTCTTTCTATAAAACTTCTAGTTCTATTAATCGATATGTTCCTTTAACAAAGCAAGAAGTTGATGAGTTAAAAAACGAAATCCTACCTTTCTGGAAAGGTAGAACAATCATAGATCGATTCCGAGAATATTGGAAAGAAGCTGGTATATATGAGGAACCAAAAGGAGGCATGGTAGAAAATCCATTAACCAGATTTTGGGGTGGAACTGGTCTATTTTCAATTGCTTATAGGCAAGGACATGTTATTCCAGGCTATAGAAGAGTACTTAAAATGGGATTTAGAGGAATCCAAAAGATGGCTGAAGAGGGACTTGCGAAACTTAAGGAAACAGATGAAAAGTATGACCAACGCAAGGATTTCTATGAATCAGTCGTAGTAGCCGCAAACGCCGTCTGTGATTATTCCAATCGATATGCTGATCTCGCAATGGAAATGGCGGAAACTGCATCAGATACAAGAAAAGCTGAACTTTTAGAAATTGCCGAACGTGCAAGACGAGTCCCAGCACTTCCACCTAGAACATTTATGGAAGCACTTCAATCAGTTTGGATGATCAGTGTCGTTATGGAAATGAGTTATGGTGAAGGAAACATATTTTCTCAAGGACGGGTGGACCAATATCTTTACCCATATTACGCAGCTGATTTAGCAGAAGGTCGAGTTACCTATGAGGAAGCTTTAGAAGCAATTGAGGAATATTTAGTTAAGCTTTCTTCTGCAAGCTTAATTCAGAACAATATAACTATTGGAGGATTAGATAAGGATGGAAATGATACTACTAATGACGTGTCTTACATGATTCTCGAAGCTACATCTAATGTGAAAAGCTTGTATAATACGATATCGATAAGAATTTCTTCCAAGACTCCCCGTGATTTTTTGAAAAGAACTCTTGAAGCTTATAAATATACAGCCGGAATGGGAATTCATAATGACGAAATTTTAGTGCCACAACTTAATAATACTAGATATTCGTTAGAAGATGCCCGAGATTATTCGTTAGTAGGTTGCGTAGAACCACATGGTACAGGGAACGATTTCTCTTATACCGCTGGAAATGTTGTTGAGATTTCAGTCATTCTTAATATGGCATTAAATGAGGGACGAACTATTTTTTCAGGAAATAAAACTGTTGGAGCGAAAACACCTCCAGCCAGTACTTTTAAATCTTTTGAAGATGTCAAGAAAGCTTATGTAGACCAGCTTAAATTTGCGATAGACCTAACTGTGAAAAAGGCTGAGTTAAAAGATAAAGCATTTGCTGACTACTTACCTTCCCCATTGCTTTCATCTACAATAGAAGGATGTCTTGAAAGCGGAATGGATGCCACTCGAAATGGAGCCAAATATAATAATAATCCTATGGGCTCACAAGGATTAGCAACTGTAACTAATTCCTTAGCAGCAATTCGCTGGGCAGTATTTGAAGAGAAATTAGTAACAATGGAAGAATTAGTTAACCATATGAATAATAATTTCAAGGGAGCTGAAGAACTTCGCGAAAAGTTACGAAATAAAGCACCCAAATATGGTAATGGTGATGAGAGGACAGATGAACTCGCAAAATGGGTAGCAAATACCCTATGTGATCTTATAAGAAAATATAAGGCTAGAGGTGGTGATGGTATTTATCATAATGGTCTTTTATCTGCGGCAACTCAGGTTACTGAGGGTAAAAAATTAGGGGCAACTGCAGATGGAAGATTAGCTTATGAACCTGTAGCCAACGGTATATCTCCCGTAAATGGAACCGAAAAGAATGGTCTTACCATGACACTCAGATCAGCAGCTTATGCAACAGCTGAACCTCATCTAACCAATGGAGTAACAATGAATATTAGAATTAATACAAGTATTTTACAATCAGATGAGGGGCTCGATCAATTAACTTCTATAGTAGAGGCATATTTAGAGTTAGGAGGTCGAGAGCTTCAGATAAATCCAATAAGTTCAGAAACGCTTAAAGACGCACAAGCTCATCCTGAAAATTATTCCGACTTATCCGTAAAAGTAACGGGTTATTCTGCCCGATTCATAGATCTTTCAAAATCGCTTCAGGACGATATTATCGCAAGAACTGTATTCAATGAATTATAAAATAAATTTAATTTTATTTTAACTATCTTTCTATTTATTTTTTGAATTTTATTCTTCCTATATCACTCCTTAAAATGTATAAAAGTTAAGAAAAAGTGTATTTAGCTATTTATAAAATAACCAGAAATAGTTTTTTGAACTTAACGAGTTAATCCCGACCACTTAACATTCCTAACGCCGGCACTTTTAGCAATTTCAACGAAATTTTCCATCTCTTCTTTTGTCATTATTGGAGTATCACATAAAGGCCAGGACATACCTAATCTTGAATATTTAATATCACAGAGTTTATTAAAACTCAATAAATCCCATTCATCAGGGATGTTATCTAATTCATTTACAATGAATTCTCCAATTCCCTGAACATTTTCTTTTGTGGCAGTATAGTTTGGAATTAAAGGTGTCCTTATCCACATTATTTTTCTGTTTTCTTTGATATACTGTGAAATCCATTTAGCATTTTCTAAGATAATATTATTTGAAACTCCTGTATATTCTTCATGTTTTTCAGGATCAATAACTTTAATATCAAAAAGAACGATATCAAGGTAGGGTAATAAATCTTGATATACTTTTTTACTTGAATATCCACACGTATCTAAAGCTGTAGAAATACCATTTTCCTTACATAATTTTAAAAGTTTTAAGAGAAAATCAGGTTGTAATGTAGGTTCACCACCAGAAACAGTTATACCTCCTTTTGCTTTATTAAAAAATATTTTTTCTTTTTCTATTTCGTGAAAAAGTTCTTCCAGATCCCACCATTTTCCATACATACTCAATGCCGTACTCGGGCATGCTTCTACACAATCACCGCAACTAATACATTTCTCTCTTTTAATTTGTAATCCATCTTCTTCAAAAAATAATACATGTTCTTGACAAGTATCTATACAACTATTACATCCAATGCAC
>JBHLKV010000245.1:0-3707 GCA_048886305.1 Candidatus Hodarchaeota archaeon | reverse complement strand
ACCCCCTTTCAACTCTTTTACTTTGTTCTAGGATTAATGGTATTTTTGAATAATTAATCCATGGAATGACAGTAGTGAATAAAGAGATTCTTTAAGAAATCCAGAGTCATTAGACTTGAACAATTTCAAATCCTTTTTAATTTCTTTTTTTCATAAATTTCTAGATAATGCTTGGATTTTATTTTCTATAGGTTTTCTTGTAAAATTTTAATAATTTTGAGAATTACTTTATCTTTCAATTCCCTATTGGTGGCATTGTGTGGTGATTGGCTAACAATGTGAAGTTTTCCTAATAAACTACTCGCTCCAAGTTCAATAATTTTTTCCATACCTATAGGGGGGTAGAAAACGGCGTCACTCAATATTAATGGGTTTTTTCCTTTATATTCTGTGGGTAATTGTAATCCGCCTAAATTAGTGAGGACTGCTCCCACAGGAATCCCATGACTGGTCATTTGCTTTATGAGAGGAGTGCCTTCCCAATCGCCTTGTTGAAACATGTACATGGCATCAGTTAAGGTTGGATCCATTATTTGTGACATCATTCTGTTCACGAAGAGGGACTGATTCGATTCCAAGGCTATTAAGGTTCTAGAGTGAATATCTTTTGCAAGGTCCCAAAATGCCATTCCTTCTATGTATTCTGGACTTACCATTGTAGCAGAAGCAAGTAAATTACAGGCTTCACCTGGATCTTTGGTTAAACGTTTCCTCACATCTACGGCAAAACCAACTTTATTAGGCGTTGGTTCCTTTTCTTCTATATTTTTTGCAATTAGGATTGCTGCTAATAATACTGCATTTACAGATACATTATACTCTTTTGATTTATTTCGTAAAGCGATTGTTTCCTCTAGAGTTAATGCATGATCAAAATACATATCGGGACCTTTTGCATATTTCTGATGTGATACTTTAATAAAGTCATCAACTCCAAAGGTTACTTTCTGTTTAGCCCAGGCTTCATTCATTTTTTCTGCGTAAGATTTCTGACTTTCTGGGATTTTAACCTCTTTAGGAGCATTCATAACTAGTGATATCGGTATTAAAGGTTCAATTTCTTTTGAAGGATCTGAAATAATTTCTAAAAGGTGTTTCATTACAAAGACAACAGAGCGCCCATCTGCGACAACATGGTGAACATATGCAATAACTATATCAGACCCGTTTACACCTTTGATAAGGATAAACCGACTTGTTGGTTCGGTTTCCCAGTTTGATGGTAGAAGATCTTCTTGATAAATTGCGTCAAGTAAATCAAAATTGGAACTAGCTGGAACTACAATGGACTTAGGTTCTTTTCCCCCTTCTGTAGTTAGGTATGCTGATCCGTCTTTTCGCATGACAACTTTAGATCTAAGATATGGGTGCTTAATTGCCAGTTTACTTACTGCCTCACGGAATAATGTCTCATTTATTACGGTATCCACGTATGCAACAATCTTAATGTTGGATGATCTAGTCGGGAGGAAGGATCTTTCAAAGGTGAGATCCATTTTAAAATCATTTTGTGAATTCATTTTGTTCGACTCACTTTTCTTTTCTTATCTATAATAACTATAAAAAATTAATCTAATTATGGACTAATGTTATGACTACTTGTCCCTTTTTTTGTCCTGTTTCGACATACCTGTGTGCTTCAGCAGCCTGTTCGAACGGGTAGCGTCTATCAATAACCGATTTTAGTTTTCCTGCTTCAATAAGCTCTCTGAGGAAAATGAGATCTTCAGTAGTTTCTTCTAAAGTCCCTAAAAATACTTTCATCTTGCTTCTCATTTTATGCCATTGTATTTGAAAAAATTTTGGTAGCCCAAAGGTTGTAAAAAGATAGAATCCTCCTTTCTTTAGAGATTTTTTACCACGTCGCACGACACTCTTGCCTACTGTGTCAAAAATAACATCATAAGTCTCACCGTTTTTAGTAAAATCCTCTTTTGTGTAATCAATTACCTTATCAGCTCCCAAAGACTTGACGAACTCTAATTTTTGGGTACTAGCTACCCCAGTAACTTCTGCTCCAAAGTGCTTGGCAAGTTGGACAGCAAATGTTCCTACTCCTCCAGAAGCACCAAAGATAAGGACATTTTGTCCGCTTTGAATATCTGCGTTTCTTAGGAAATACAAAGCGGTTAATGCTCCTTGTTGTACAACGGCGGCTTCCTCGAAGGTCATATTATTAGGTTTTATTGCCAGCACCCCATCTTCAGGTAAGCATATATACTCGACATAAGCACCTAAACTCATCCCTGTATATGCAAAAATCTGATCACAATTCTTGAATAATTTTACATCTTTACCTACGGTTTCAATTTCCCCGGCTAACTCAGTACCAAATATCGGTTGCCTTGGTTTTCTAAAACCAGTTGCTAATTTATATAAAAAACCGAATCCAGGAGGAGCAGTACCACTTCGCTGCCAACAGTCATATAGAGTTACTGATGTTGCATAGACTTTAATTAAAACTTCATTAGCTTTAGGATTAGGTTTTTCCACCTCTTGGATTTGAAGAACCTCTGGTGGACCGTATTTAGTGCATACAACCGCCTTCATTTTTTTACTATTATTTTTCATTTTTTCACCATTTTAATTTTACATTATGAAATACTAATCAATTTACTGTTTTTTGTGTGTCCAACTAATTTCATAATTTTTTTTCTCTTTAATTTCCATTCTTATTTACTTCACATCAACATTTTTAATTAATTCATAAGCTATGGGATAGGTGGAAAAAACATTAACGATATTCCGATGAGTACTTCAAATAGAATCGCCACCAGACCACTGATGGATGAAATGGTTTCATAAGCTTTAACGTCAGGTTTTATAAGTTTCATCCCATTAGCGAAGCCAATTAAAATGCTGGCAATAATTCCTAACCATCCAATAAAGAGGAGTGCCAAACCATAGGTAAGTATCACGATTGAAAATGCGAGTGTACCAATGGACCAACCTATCATTGCAAATGCGAATCTAAAGCTTTTTGTTTTGAGTATGTTTCGATATGAATCCATCAATGAATCTTTCTCCACACCACTAGTAACTGAGTATTTTTTTGCTATATTGAGGAGTCCCCAGTAATCTTTTTCAATATAAACTTGGATCGAACCTTCTGTTACTCGAAAGATTATCAAAACAATTCCAGATATTATGCTATATGGACTAATAACAAAAAATAACAATATAGCAAGTGTAATGACACAAAAATGTTCAACGAGCGCGAAACCGATGCCTATTTTAAATTTGGTTGGATCTTTGTTAAACTTTTGCAGTTTCTCATCTGATTCATAATGCTTTGGCGTTGGTTCTAAAATATAACCAAATGCAGCCATAATTATTTGTAAAACCAATATAAGTAGAAAGAAAAAACCAGATAACCAAATTTCGATTCTCAAGGGGAATCCTCCACGACAATTATTACTACATTACCCTTCTTATGTCCAGTTTCAACATATCTGTGCGCCTCTACGATTTCTTCCATTGAATATGTTCTATCTACGGCCGATATTAAATTTCCCGCCTCAATGAGCTCTTTAAGAAAAACTAGATCTTCCGTCTTTAATTTTCTTCCGGAATCCCTAATAACATTAAGATAGATTCCTTTCTTCTTTAGAGCTTTTTTACCATGTGAACGCGAAAGTTTGGCAACTGCATCAAAGATAACATCATAAGTTTCTCCACTTTGGGTAAAATCTTCTTTTGTGTAATCA
>JBHLKV010000244.1:0-3709 GCA_048886305.1 Candidatus Hodarchaeota archaeon | reverse complement strand
ACAATAAGATAATTTCCTAAATCTTTTGCTCTTTTTAATAGTCGAATGTGCCCTTTATGTAACAAGTCGTAAGTTCCGTAAGTTAAAACAATTTTCTTCTTTTCTTTCATAATATTAAAGTATCTAAAAAATTCACTTAAAAAAAAGTTTTTGCTCTTTATCTGAAATTTAGTGTGCTTCAATCCCTAATTGTTCTGGATGAACCTTAAAATATTGAACACCTTCTTTTATTATATCAACAATCGATCTAGTAGGTTGCCATCCAGTTTCATTTACAATTTTATCATTTTTACCTATTAATAAAGGTACTTCACTTGGGCGCATTCTTTTTGGATCTGTAAGAATTTTTGCAGGTAGATTAAAAATATTTCTTGCTAATTTAGCATAGTCGCCCATTGTAATACCCTTCCCTGAACATACATTAAAAGGTTCTCCAAATTTCTTTTTCTCACTTACTATGATATAAGCATTAACTGTATCTTTAACATGAGTATAATCTCGAATTGAATTAGGGTTACCTATAACTATATTATTTCTCAGATTATTCAAATTTTCTACAATTTGCCTATGAACGACACTTGTTAAAAATTGTATACCGCGTCTAGGCCCTTCATGATTAAAACCACGAGTTATAATACTTGGCACTCCATATGCACTATGATATAACCATGCTATCTGTTCAGTTGCACATTTAGTTATTCCATATATACTTCTAGGACGAAATGGATTTTTTTTTAAATCTTCTGTAACAGGAACTTCATTAGGATCCACTAAGCCATATTGTTCACTGCTGCAAGCAACTTGAATGCTTTCAAGTTCACTATCAAATCTCCTTGCTGCTTCAAAAATTTTGATTGTACCAACTATATTATTGTGAGATACTCTTACAGGCTCCCTAAAGGATGTTGGAACGAAAGATTCTGCTGCAAGATGAAAAACGGCATTTGGTTGGATCGTTTCAAAAATTTCAAGTATTCTTTCAGCACTAGTTATATCTGCCTCATGGAGAATAATCTTACCTCTTAAATGTTCAATATTTTCATGCATTGGAACAGCATGTCTTCGAATTGTACCATGAACTTCACAGCCTAAATCCAATAATTGTTCTGCTAAATGACTACCTGCAAACCCACTGATCCCAGTTATTAATACACGCTTTTCTCTCCAAAGATTTTCATTAGGCAAAGCAGATACTCTATCTTTAAAATTATCTAAATATTCCTCGATGTTTTCTAGCTTAATTATAAAACCTTGTTTTTCAAGCTCTTTTACTCGAGGATTTTCTTTAATAACATTTTCAATAGGTATTAGATCTTCCATGATATATTTAACTTTGAATTAATAATCAATTTTTAAGTTAATTATTAATTTCTTAAGCACTTTTTAATAAAATCTAATATTAATGGATAATTTCATTATATAAAATTCATTGGTTTGAAAATATGGAAATTAAAACTTTCATTGGTCAAAAATTAAATTATATCAATGGTATTTTAAGAGTACATATTGAATTAAGTAAACCTCTGAAAGATAAAAAAGATTTAAAATTTACTTATGAATATTATGATCCTCCTAAGAATTCTTTAGATTATTTATCAAAAAGATATCTTATTTATCCATTTTCTAGTCATTTTAATTCAAAAAGAATAAAGGAAGATGTGGTTTTTAATATAAGTTTTCAACATCTTGCCGATCTGGGATTTTTTTTAAATAGAAATAGAACGATTATAACCTGTGCTGATATTTATATATTTATTGGGAAAAGAAAACCATGGATTATCAAGAAATATTTAATTTCAGGATTGAAAAGATGTAAATACATAATAGCAATTTCAGATTTTACTAAAAATGAATTAACTAAATTTCTTGGTATATCTGAAGAGAAAATAACAGTTATCAAGTGCGGGGTAAATCGTGAAATATTTAAACCAATTCCTCAAAATAAGATTAATGAATTAGCACCGTTATATCCTGAATATAGAAAAATTTTGCATGTTGGAACTGAAGTAGGGAGAAAAGATTTTTTAACTTTATTAAAGGCATTCTATATTGTAAAAAAAAAGGAAAAAAAGGTTAAGTTAGTTAGAGTAGGAACTCCTAGTTATCCAAATTTAATAAAGAATTTAGGATTAGAAAATGATGTGATATACCTAACAAATATAAGAGACAAGAGATTAATAGAAATTTATAATTTATGCGATTTTTTTGTTTTTCCTTCTCTTTATGAGGGTTTTGGATTACCGGGGTTAGAAGCAGCAGCATGTGGTATACCTGTTATGTGCTCGGATATCCCTATCTTTAGAGAAATATATCAAGATTTCCCAATATATTTTCCTCCTAAAGATTTTAAATCTTTGGCTAATTTATTATTAGAAAGTATTAATAATGATTCTTTAAAAAGCAAAATTATTAATAGTGGTTATGAGTTAATAAAAAAATATTCCTGGAAAAAATCCTCTGAGATATATTATAATCTTGCAAAAAAGATTGTAGAGAATAATTAATTGAAATTCAATTTAAAGAATTTCTAAATAATTCCTAAAATATAATTGAGTGGATTTGCATATTTAGATTAGTTAATCTCAATAATAATCTAAAAATTCAAGAATTAAATTATTTTAAATTAAAATGTAATTATTATTTTTCTTTTCGTAATTTTTTTTTATATAATATTAGATCAAATGGAATAAAAATAGTAGAAACCATTTGAATATAAATGTAAAATAAAATTTTAATAAAAAATTTCATGTGAAATTTACTATAATATTTTTCTTCTACAGATCTTATAAAGAATATGTAATATCTGATTTTCTTTAAATACATAAAAAGTAAAATGTATACCCCCATGAAAAACAAACCATAATGAAATATTAAAAATAATGGAAAAACTAATACATAAAAAGAACCTAATAATAATACTAAAAATCTTAAAAGATATTTTATTCTTTTATTTCGAAATGAATTGATTAATGCATTTTCAATTTGTCTCTTTCTCTGTTCAAATAATTCTTTAAAAGTTTTAGGAAAATCAGTATATATACAACTCCTATAGTCAGTTAAGCTAAAAATATTAAAGCCTTTAGAAAGTATATCAAGACCCCTAGATACATCTTCAGCGATATCGCGATTTTCATTAAATCTCCCAATCTGTTTCATAACTTCATATTTAATAGTAGTGTTAGCTCCTGAAATCATCCTTTTGTTATATCTTGTAAATTTTTCTTTAAAAAATTGATTAGTAGAAATCTGTAGATACTTCACCAAATCTTTATTTTCTTGGGATTTTAATGGTCTTAACCCAGCTCCTATTACAACATTTTCTTCTTGATTTATTATTGGATAGATCATTCTTAACAAAAGATCATCTGTTATATAACAGTCAGCATCGATTAAATATAAAATTCCTTCTAAAACATGATCGATACATTCATTTAAAGCCCTTATTTTACCTAAAGCAGCTCTATCTTTTCCACTTTTTTGATAAAGAATAGTAAAATTATCATATTTCTTAAATGAATTTGCGATATTTATTGTTTCTTCGTTTCCTCCTGCATTAACTATAACTTTTAATTCAGGATATTTCAATTTTACAATAGAATTTAAGCATTCTTGGAACTCTTTTCCTTCTTTCCCAGCGGGGATAATTATATTAATTATTGGTAAATTTTGCAAATCTTTTATTGATATTTCATTAGGATCTTCAAATTTT
>JBHLKV010000243.1:0-3714 GCA_048886305.1 Candidatus Hodarchaeota archaeon | reverse complement strand
TTTTTATTTAAATCATTATATAAGTCTTGATTTTCAACCATTAGTTATTATTCCTTTTTCATTTTAATAATTTTTGGCTTAAAAACTGATGATACTTCACTTTTACCAACTCTAGCAATACCAATTAATTTTTCAGCGAGATTAAATAAAGAAGTTGAAGATTTTGGTAGAAACATAAACAATTGAATTGGATTTTCTTCTAAAGTAGACTTTATCAACTGGTAAGCTATTTCTGAATTTTTTTCATCTAAGAACATTCCTGCCTCATCAAACATACAAAGTGGAGATGGTTTAATCTCTTGAAGAGATAAAATTAGGCAAATTGAGATCATTGACATTTGACCACCACTTAATGCCGAAAAGGATTTTAATTGTGCTTTAGAGGTTGCTGCTTTAATGCTAACACCTAAACTCTCAAAATCTCCTGTTAATCCAAGAGAACAATAAGATTTAATTTGAGAAGTTTCAAATTTTTGATTGATTTTAGATTGTAGATCTTCAATTAACAATCCGAATTTATTATAATAGGTCTTTTCCATCTTGTTTTCTGTTTTGATTGCTGCTTTAATATCATTTTCTATATCTTTTTGGTTCTTAGCAATTTCTTTTAGAGACGAAATTATTTGATCTCTTTCAATCAGAATTGAGTCATCTATGTCTAAAAATTTAAGTAATTCTTTTTCTATTTCTAAAAGATCTTTTTCAATTTCATTTATTGGTCGAATTTCTATTTTTTCTTCTATAATTAATGGAGCTATTTCAGAATTAATTCTTTTCAAATCTTTTTTCTTTAATTCAAATTCTTGTTTTAATGCATTTAATTTTATGTTTTCTTGTTCTAACTTAAGGGTATTTTGAATATTTCGTTTATCTATTTCACTTTTCTCAAATTGAAATTGTGATTTTAACCCATTTGATTTTATAATTTTCTTTTCAATATCTTCAAGTTCTTCATCAATCTGCTCTAATTGTTGATATATATTAAATGCTGATTTGTCTGCCTTTTGAAAACTTTCCTTTTTTGCTTTATACTCCAGTCTTTTAATGTTAAGCGCATTATTATGTTTACCCTGTTTTCCTTCGATTTCTTTTATGTATTGTAAATTCTCATTTAATTTTAAATCCCACTTTTTCTTTTCTTCATTTAGTAATGTCAATTCATCAGGAATCTCTTTAATTCTATCATTCCATTTAAAGAAATCCGGGTCACTCTGAGTCTTTAAATTCTTAATTTTATTATCTAATTCTTGAATTTCAACTTGAATAGTTATATTATTTTTCTCTAGATTATGCACTTGTTCGTATAACAGGTTCTTTTTTGATGTAATTCTTTGTTTTTGATTAAAATTAAATAAAAGATCGTTGAATGCCTCTTTTTTTTTAAAAATATCTTTCTGAATCTCATCTAATTTAGATTGCTTTACCTTAAGCTCTGAAATTTGGTCATTTGATAATTTAATTTCAGATTCTAAAATTTCTGATTGTTCTTTTTGTGTACCAGCACTTAATAATCCTTTTAATCTCTTTAAATAAGGAGTTTCATATACATATTTATAAGAAACAATTTGCTCTCCCTTTAGGGTAACACATTTTCCCTTGAAATTATAATTGCTATAAAGTGTTATTCCTGAACGGTAATCTTGAACAACAAGGCAGTTTTTTACTTTAGAATAAATAACTTTTTTTATTTCAGTGTCATCATCAGTTATATCAATTAGCTCTGCTAAATATCCAATAACGCCGGGAGCAGAAATTTTACGAAGAGGTGTAATATTGGTACTTTTAGCAATATAAATATTGCAATACGCATTGTATTTATTTTTTAAGCGTTTTAATAAGTTTAATGTATCCCAGTCATGGGCAACAAAGCTATATAATAACTTTTCTCCTAAAACCGATTCGATTGCATAGCTTAATTCATCTTTATATCTCAAATAATCAATAATAGGCCCTTTAACGTTTAAATCTCTTTTATTTATTTCGTCTTTAAGAACACTTATGTTTGAAGGAAGAATAACCCGCCGTTCTCTAAGAGAGATTTGAAGTAGTTTTAATTTGTTTAATTTCTTTGATCGTTCAATCTCTAATTGTTTTATATCTGATTCAATCTCATAAATTTTTAAAGAAGTATTTCTTAATTCTTTATCAAGCTTCTGTAGAAGATTTTGCGTTGGATTTTCTAAAAACCACTTATTCTTTTCCAATTTGTGTTCTATATCTTTAAAGCTTTGGAATAACTGATTAATTTCATCTTTATTACTATTAATTAGCTTATCATTATCCTGAAGTTGTTCTAATTTCTCCTTTTTATCAGAGATAATTTGATTATACTCATCTAAAAGTGTTTTGTTTTGCTTTATCTTTCTTACTAATTGATTTTGCTCTTTTATTAAGCTATCAATGGAAAGCTCAATTTTCTTGGATTTTTTCTTAATAGTATTTAATTCAATATCCAGACTCTCTTTCTGTTTCGCAAAATTATTGGCTATTTTTTCAATTTTCTCAAGTTCTTCCGCTAAGGTATCTAATTCCTGTTTGACCAGTAACTTCTCTTTTTGCCATTTTTGAATTTTAGTAATTAACTCTTGTTTTTGATAGTTTAATTCACCGATTTTTTCTGAAAGTTTATTGATATTACGCTCTTCAACTGTAATTTTTCCTATTAAATCCTCTATTTCTTTATCATGTTTTTCTTTTTTATTTTTAATTCCATCAATAACTAATCCAAGATTTTTAATTCTTTCTTGTAAAGAATTTATTTCTTTTTGTAGTTTATCTCGATTAGCCCATAAAAGTTCGTCATTAATTTTTTTTTTTGTTTGGAGTAATTTATTCTTTTGTTTTAAGCGTTCTAATTTGGGCTCTATCAATTCTAAACTGATATTTAATGTATTTTTCTTGCTAGTTAATGAATTGAGTTTAGTATTCAAATTATGTAAATTATTTTTTTGCTGTAGAATTTCATCTCTTAAACGTTTTAGACCAATTCCTTCTTCAAGAAAGGTACATAACTCAGTTGGTTTTAGATTTTTAATAGCATCGATTTTTCCTTGACTCACAATAGCAAATTGATTATCTGGATTAATATTCAAATCAGAAACTAATTTCTGAACTACATGAGCTTGAACTTTTTTAAAATTAGTGTCATTCTGTTTTTGAATTTTAAAAAATGGGGATTGCCCTCTAATTACAATTCTTCTTATTTTGATTAGTTCTTCGCCTTTTTGAATATGTATTTCAACCATAGCATGATTTTGGCCATTTCTTATAAAATTTGACCATTTTTTATAACGCTCATCTCTCTCATTGCTACCTAACACAAATTTTATAGCTTGAAATACAGATGTTTTACCACTCCAGTTAGGCCCTACAATAATTACAAATTTAGCTTTTCCAAAATCTACTTCATCCTTTTGAAAAGATAAAAAATTCTCTAAAATGACCTTTCTAATGAATATTTCTTTTCTTTGAGATAATTTATTGTTATTTTCTTTTAGTTCTAATTGTGATTGAATGGTCATTTTTACCATATCTACTAAAATATTATTTTCCAAAAGCTTGCTTAATCTGATCTATCCTCTTTTTTGCTTTTTCTAAATTAATCTGGGCTCTATTTGGAGCATCATTTAAGATGAACGGGAATTTTGCTAATAATTTCTTATCATTATCTTCAAGAGGTTCATCTTTATGCAATTTATCAATTATTAATACAAG
>JBHLKV010000242.1:0-3722 GCA_048886305.1 Candidatus Hodarchaeota archaeon | reverse complement strand
ATAAAAGAATTAGATAATTGTGTAAATTTGAAAATCTTAAACTTAAAAGAAAATTATATTATTCATATTAAAGGATTGTATTCATTAACAGAACTAGTTAGTTTATTTCTTTCTGGAAATAAAATAACTGAAATTAAAGGTTTAGAACCACTAACCAAATTAGAAACCTTAGAACTAAGTAATAACCAGATAAGATTTGTTAAAGGCCTAGAATCTCTAATGAGTTTAAAAGATCTATGGATTAAGGATACTGAGATTCCTCAAGATTTAATTGATGAACTAGGAGGAATAGATTCAGGAGGATGTGCGATTGAACCTTTAAAGTTTGTACAATATTGCCTTGTGAATCTATAGTCTATTTTTTAAAAATATTATAGTTTAATTAAATACTCAATAGTATTATTCATAATATTAATAAAAAAATTAAGTGAATAAAATTGATTAATATTAACCCTTTTGAGAGTGCTAAAAAGAAACTTGATATTGCAGCGAAAACAATTAATTTAGATCCTAATACAGTTGAATACTTAAAAAAAGTTGAACGTTCTCTAATAGTTACTATTCCAGTTGTTATGGATGATGGTTTATTGAACATTTTTGAAGGTTATAGGGTTCATCATTCTACTTTACGAGGGCCAGCTTTAGGCGGACTAAGATACTCTCTTGATGTCACTTTAGATGAAATAAAAGCATTAGCATTTTTGATGACATTTAAAAGTAGTTTATTAGGGTTACCATTAGGTGGCTCTAAAGGAGGAGTTCAGATCAACACAAAAAAGTTATCACCTGATGAATTAAGAAGAATTACTAGAAGATATACTACTGAAATCATCAATATGATAGGTCCTGACATGGATATTCTAGCTCCTGATATAAACACTGATTCACGTACAATGGCTATTATTCTTGATACCTATTCGATGCAAAAAGGGAGAACAATTCCAGGAGTAGTAACAGGAAAACCAATAGAAGTAGGAGGAACTGTTGGTAGAGAAGATGCTTCAGGAACGGGAATGTTTTACATTCTTGAGGCATTAGCGAAAAAACAGCAGTACATCTTAAAGTCAAGTAATATAGTAATTCAAGGATTTGGAAAAGTAGGGAGAGCTGTTTCTAAAAAATTATTTGATGTTGGTTGTAAAATTATTGCAATTACCGATTCAGAGGGAGGAATTTATTCTGAGAAAGGATTTAATGTTGGTAAAGTTATTGATTGGAAGAAAAATGGCAATAAACTTAGCGATTTTCAAAGTTCTGGTACTAGAACAATAACTAATGATGAAATTTTTGCGATTAAATGTGATATTTTTATTCCAGCAGCAACAGAAAATCAAATCTTTAGTGGAAATGCTGATCAAATTGATTGTAAAATAATATTAGAAGGAGCAGATAGTCCAACAACTTCTAAAGCTGATGCAATACTAAAAGAGAAAGGGATAACAGTTATTCCAGATATTTTGGCTAACTCTGGTGGTTTATGCGTTTCATATTTCGAGTATGTTCAAGATATTCGTGCATATTTCTGGGATTTAGAAAGAGTAAATAGAGAGATGAGAAGAATATTATTAGAAGCTTTTGAAAAAATGGCTAGTTTTTCTGAAGAACATACTGTTCCTTACCGTACTGCGGCATACTCTATAGCTGCAGAGAAATTAGCAAAAGCACATGAACTAAGAGGGTTATTCCCATAAGAAGAAGAGGTAAAAAAAAATTGGAAATTAATCCATTTGAAGTAGCTAAAAAACAAATTGATATTGTTGCCAAAGAAATGAAATTAGAGGCTAATATAAGAGAATACCTTAAAAGAGTTGAACGAGCATTAATTGTTTCTATCCCTATTTTGATGGATGATGGATCTCTTAGGATTTTTGAAGGGTATCGAGTTCATCATTCAACTGTTCGGGGTCCAGGGAAAGGAGGTATAAGATATGCCCCGAATGTTAATCTGGATGAAGTAAAAGCTCTAGCTACATGGATGACGTGGAAAAGTAGTCTTTTGAATCTTCCTCTGGGAGGAGCAAAAGGTGGAATTCGAGTTGATCCTCGAAATTTATCAAAAAATGAGTTAGAACGACTTACGAGAAGATATACGGCTGAAATAATAAATATTATCGGCCCTGATATTGATATTCCTGCGCCTGATGTAAATACAAATGCTCAAATCATGGCTTGGATAATGGATGTCTATAGTATGCAAAAAGGTCGAACTATTCCTGGCGTTGTGACAGGAAAGCCCATAGAAATTGGAGGATCAGTTGGCAGGGAACCAGCAACTGGTGTAGGATTATATTACGTGCTTGAGGCGATGTGCGGAAAATTAAATTTAGATTTAAAGTCACAAACAGTCATAATACAAGGTTTTGGAAACGTTGGAGGTACGATAGCCAAATTATTGTATGATCATGGATGCAAGATTCTTGCTGTTTCAGATATTTCGGGGGGATTATATTATTCTAATGGATTAAATATAGATAAATTGTTAACTTGGACTCAAGAAGGAAATTATTTACAAGATTTTAAGGATAATAAATACAAATTAATTACAAATGAAGAATTATTGGTGTTAGAATGTGATATTTTGATACCTGCTGCTTTAGAGAATCAAATTACTAAAAAAAATGCGGATAGCATTAAAACAAAAATTATTTTAGAAGGTGCTAATGGACCTACAACTCCTGAAGCGGATAAGATCTTACATAAAAAAGGGATTTATATATTACCAGACATTCTTGCTAATGCGGGAGGCGTTTGCGTTTCTTATTTTGAATATATTCAAGATATTCACTCTTATTTCTGGAAATTAGAAAGAATAAACAAGGAATTAAAAAGGATACTTGTTGAAGCTTTTGAAGAAGTGTATAAAGTTTCAAAAGAAAGAAATATCTCGCTTCGTACTGCTGCTTACGTGCTAGCAGTTACTAGAATTGCTAAAGCGATAGAATTAAGAGGTTTTTTCCCATAAATCAATTTCATATAATTTTAATTAGTTTTTTAGTAGATCTTCTAAAAGTTCGTTAATGGCCATCTTACTTGGAGCATTTTCAGGAATGTCAATTATTGAATTTCCAAGTAAATCAAATTCTATAATAGACGGATCCTCTGGGATTTGCCCCAATATTGGTAAATGTAAGCTAGACAACTTTTTGGTAATAGTATTAATATTACCTTTGACTTTATTAATGATAATTCCTAATTTTTTATATTGTGTAAACTTTTTAGCGCTTTTTCTAATAGAATCTGCTGTTTCTATACTTCTTAAAGAAATATCAGTTACAATTAATATTATATCAACTGATTCAATGACCATCCGATTAATTTGTTCGAGACCTGCCTCACAATCTATTAAAATTATATCAAAATCTTGGGAAATAGATTCAATTACCTTTTTTAAGAGAGTATTTGAAGGACAGAAACAGCCTGGTCCTTCTGGTTGGCCGAGTGAGAACAGGGAATACTCTCTACTCTCTGCTATCGCACTATATACTTCAAAATCAATAACTTCTGCTAAATTTTGAGCTGTCTTCTTTTTTTTTAAGGTTTTATCAATAACATCAGTTCGTATTTCTTCCAGACTCTTTTTTGGTTTTAATTTAACCATATTACTTAAATGAGGATGAGCTGGATCAGCGTCAATTAAAAGCATTTTATAATCGTAATTTTTTGAAATACTATCTGCAAGTAGGGCGGTAATAACTGTTTTCCCTACACCACCCTTCCCAGCA
>JBHLKV010000241.1:0-3731 GCA_048886305.1 Candidatus Hodarchaeota archaeon | reverse complement strand
TATGATCTAAGTTTAGATGCTATGTTTAGACTCGCTACCATGGATAATACTCATATTGCGGTTATAACTTTGGATCTTCTTATGGAAAATTGGGATGATTATACGGTGGAAAAGAACAAAATTATTCAATATATCAATAATTTACAAATTTCTTTAAATACCGACTGGAAGTATGGTGGCTTCTATAATGATGAAGATGCATCATTCGACAGCATAAGACCAACCAGAGAACCTAGCCTTCTTTCATCGTATTATTGTATTAAAACATTAGAAATATTTGAAATGGAAGAGACGATTAATGTAAATAGTTTTCATCAGTTTCTTGAAGAGCATTATAAAGATGATAGCTATTTTGAAATGTCAAGCCCTGAACATAATATAACCAATATTATAGCGACAACACTTGGATTAGAACTTTCTAACCTAATGGGATTTTCAGATCTAAATGGGAGTAACGTAATTAAATTTATCCTTAATAATAGAAATTCGCAAGGAACATGGGATTCTGCGACAACAGTCAAAATGCATGAACTAATGGATACTTTTCAAATCATCCGCTCTTTAGATAATCTTGGAGCAGTCTCAAACCTAAGTTCCTTGGATAAATTTGAGATTGTCAGTGCCTTGAATGGCTTTAAACAGTATAAAGGATTTTCCCTAATCTCCAATGAGTATACTTCCTTAAATCTTCTTAATACCATAATCAGTTCCTTTCAGATGTTTGACATGATATCAGATTTAGAAATACAAACAATTTATGACCATATAGAAAAGTGTTTCAGGTATTATAGTTATCCTGAAGATTGGTATGCCTTTTTACCTTACATTAATGCTGATTTATTGAAACCTGAATTTCGTTCTTATCCCATTGAGTATAATAATCGAGGGTTTCATAACTATATTAAACAAATAGATTATTTATTATCGTTTAAATCAATGTTCTATGCCTTAGATTCAATGGAAAAATTATTTAAGTTAGATGATTTTGAAGATGAGGATGTACTTAGCAACTTAATTAATGATATTATACAATCACAGTTTTTAAATGACTCGTTTCCCAATATATATGGGGCATTCGTTCCTATGAGGGGCTATACTTTCTTTTCCAATGAAAGTCAAGCACTAAAAATCTTTTTTGAATATTCATACTATGCGATAAGAAACTTAGAACTACTAACAACCCAGTTAGAATTAGGGAACTTAACTGATATACCATTTGATAAAGACGCTCTTTATACATATATAGATAATCACATAGTTGAGACCTCTATGAACCTTTTTTTTGATCCATGGTATACTAATGACATTACCATTAGATTTCAAAACACTTATTTTATGGTATATGTGTTAAAAGTGATGGATAGATACGACTTAGATAATGAAAAAATTAAAAATTACATAATCAGTAATTTGGATTACAATAGTATTGAAAATATCTATTATGCCTTTAAACTATCCAATTTTTTAGATATAAATATTCCCTTTAATTTAGCCTCTAGTGTAAACTTAGTAGAGCAGATCTTCTCAGAAATACACCGGGAATATTATTTAACAACTGATAAAATAACCATAGAACAAGAAGCTGTATTATGGATCTCCGAGATGATAAATAATGGTTTTTTTCAATATAGCTCAGAGGACCCTACTGGAAGCTCAAATTTTAATGTAGATTCTGCTATTCCATTAGCAATTGTATTTATTGCTATACCTGGTACTGTTATTTTTGTATCAACAAAGCAATTGAATGGTAAAAAAAGAAGATTACATACCAGTAAAAATGCTGATAAAAATCCCAAGTTCTAACTTTTTTTCTTTTTATTTGTTTATCTTAATTAGATTTGATGACTGAAGGATCGTATTCTAAGGGCTTTACTAATTTGGTAAATTATGTTCTTGAAGCTTTAGAGGGTTTTAAGGGTAATTATACGAAAAAATTTAATTTTAGTAGGTTAATTGAGCATTTAAAAGTTCCAAAAACGGAAATTGATGATCTTCTTTATCTTATTCTGAACTTTCAAGAGAAATTTAATGGAGTGTTTAAACATCACATACTTAAGAAAAAAGTGCAAAATGGATCTATTTATTTAATAACAGAGAAAAAGGAGAATTCAGTCATTCCTATTCCTGAAAATATTACTATAAGACAATCAGATCTTCCCATTCTTAGCGATATTATCTATCTATTCAAGTTTGTGAAACGAGGAAAAGGATTTAACATCAATTCAAATGGAACAGATCTTTCAAAGAATCTCAAAAAACTCCAACAGCAATATCCTTATTTATTTGAAATAAAAGACAACGATGTAATCTATCCTTCAGACTTAGGTCTAAAATTTGGGGAATTAGTCCTCTCTTTTAGCAAGAATAATAAGGAAATTACAGAGGCAAGAATAGATAACCATGCATTTAAGGTGATTTACAATGAGTGATACAACAGATACTCATCAAATTGAATTTAGGAAATATCAATCCACAATTGCAGAAAAGTGTATTAATAAAAATTCGTTGGTGGTGCTGCCAACGGGTCTAGGAAAAACAATTATAGCGGTCTTGGTAGTAAGGAAGACATTGGAACTATTCCCTTCTGAGAATAAAATAATAGTGTTAGCTCCTACTCGACCTTTAATTAACCAGCATTATGAAACTTTTCACAAATTTTTAAAAATCGGTGAAAAACAAAGCTCAATTTTAACAGGTAAAGTGGATCCTGAAAAAAGAACTCAACTGTTTATGGAAAGTCAATTTCTATTTTATACACCCCAAACCCTAAGAAATGACTTGGTAAATCAAAAATACGATCTTTCAGAGGTTTCATTAATTATTTTCGACGAGGCACACCATTCTGCCGGAGATTATCCTTATACCCTTATTGGAGATAAGTATGTAGATCAAAATCCCGATGGAACCATCTTAGCATTAACTGCCTCACCTGGAGCATCAAAAAACAAAATTAGAGAATTATGCAAAAGTCTCCATATTCCTGTAGAAAATATCCATATTCGAACTAGAAAAGACCAAGATGTTAAAACCTACATAAAACCAATGGATATTTACAAGGTTAGTGTAAACATGACTAATCTAATGAGAGATGTCTATACCGCAATAAATGGAATATTAGAAGAACGATTGCAATATCTTTCTCAAGTTAATTTCTTAGAAAAGAAATCTGATCCATTATATAAAAAAATAATAAGAAAAGATCTTCTTAGACTAAATAAGGAACTAGTAAGCATTTTACATAGTAATGGAGATAAAACGGGTGTATATAGTGCTTTATCTATTAATGCTCAGGGGTTAATTCTCTATCATATGATAGAATTGGTAGAACAGCAAGGATTAGATGTGTTACTTACCTATTTAAATAAGATAAATAAAGATGCCAAAAAACGCATGAGTTCAAAGGCTATACGAATATTGGCAAGTGATCATCGAATAAGAAATATATATTTGGAATTGAAAAAGAATAAAAATTTCTCTCCTGAAAACTTAACTCATCCTAAATATCCTGTATTAATAAAAATTATATTTGAGGAGTTAAAAAGAAATTCTAATGCTCGAATCTTAGTATTTGTAAAATTAAGAGATTCTATAAAGAATATCGTTAATAAATTATGTATGTATGAAGATATTAAAGCAATTCGATTTGTGGGACAAACTACTAAATCAGAAGATGATAAAGGCTTATCACAGAAACGACAAATAGAGATTCTCAACGAATTCAAACAGGGATT
>JBHLKV010000240.1:0-3792 GCA_048886305.1 Candidatus Hodarchaeota archaeon | reverse complement strand
CAGGAGATGAAATTTAAATAAGAAATTATAAATATATGAACAGTTTCATATAAATTCATATAAATTAAAATTTTAATAATCCAATATAATAAAATTAGATAATTGAATTAAAATGATAAAACGAAAATACTTAACCATAATGGTTTTAGGATCAATATTAATTTGTTTATCTTTCCAAAATTTACCCTCTGTTACTGGTATTGATATTTCTATACAAGATCCTGAAGATGATGTTGTCAAACTTTATTTCCCTTTTACTTATGCTGATTCTGGTGATTATTTCGATGAGATTGATATTATCAATTTTGAAATTAATGGGCAAATTACAAATATCACCGTTGCAGGTAGTTTAACTGATTGGGAAGGAGATTACTATTCAGAACAGAAAATTGCACGAGTCATGATATTCGAAACTTTTGATTGGGAGGTCTATAAGTCATTTGATTTAAATTATCCCTACTATAGCGTGTCGTATCGAAATTGGACATATGCATATGATTATCATGATGTATTTTTTCTTAAGCACATTAATCAAACTTATGAAGAATATTGGACAGGTTCAGGGTATTCATATAGCGAGTATGATGCTCAATCTATTGGCTATGGTATAGGCAGTTCTATCATAGGAAATGTTTCGAAAACGGATTATATAATTCCTAACAATGCTACGATTTTTGCTTTTATTCAATGTGCTACAGTAGAAGATATGACTATCATGATTTATGTTGATTTCGCACCTGAGGAGTTTAATATATTTGTAGAAAGTAAAGATGAGATTCCCGGCTATAGTCTTTGGATAGTTGCTATTGCTGTAATAGGTACTTCATTTTATATAGTAAGTAGAAAAATAAAAAAATAAAAAAATTCTTTTTTTTTAACTTAATCTAAAACATTAGATTTAGTCTCCCTAAATTTAAATAGCAAATAAAAAAATTCGCTATTTTTTAATTGAGTATAAGGTATTTTTAAACTTAAGGACGGTAAATATCCATTATTCAAATCTATTAGAAAATATTATATTATGATAATATATTGTTTAATTAAAATAAGAAAAATTAATTATTCAGCAATTTTTATTTATTTTAACTAAATTAAAACTAAGTGTAAGATTTATGGCAAAAAAGCAAAAAACATGGCTACAAATGCCAGTGGTTCATTCAAAATTCCATGATACAAAACTAGAAGAAATTTTACTTAATAAAGCGTTAGAATTATTAACAGGTGAAAAAGGTGATGCTCCATCCTTTTTATTCCTTTCAGGAGCGTTTTTTGATGTAAAATCTTTTGCTTATTCAGGATTAAGAGCCTGGAAAGGTGCTGTAAAACCTTCTGAGTCTAATGGTGGTAGAAGACCCGTCTTGGAAGCTACCTTCGCATCTATATCGGTGTATCTAAGTTCCCTTTTAGCACTTCAATCAGATTTCTATTTTGCTTATGATGAGATAAAAGACATATTGCTAGAGAAAAAAAGGGAAGATTTATGGACAATAGTATCTGAAAAGTTACCATTTATTTCATTACCACCAAGAGAAATGTATGGTTCTCAAGCTTCTCCAATATCTCCTTACTTTGTAATTAAGCAAGATGAGGAAATAATTTTAGGTGAAATATATCCCTCAGCTTACTTGACCAAAGTCATATCAAATATTAAGACGAGATTTTTTGTATTTTTCCAATATCAAGGTTATTCTGCTTTTGGATTCTTCAACTCATTACCTCAGCTCTCAAAATTTGGCTTTGAAGAAAAAGTAAAGGATTTTACAACGGATCCAACACCTGAAAACTTGATCAAATATATTAAAAATGCAAAAACAATAAAGGAAGTGCTGATAGCGCTTATTCATGCTCATAATAATGCTTATCTAGAGCAATTTTTAATTCCGGATTATGAATTATTATTAAACAAGCTATTGGAGGGAGAAACATAATGGTAAATATAGGGTTATTAGGTGATGTGAGTGTTGGCAAAACTAGTATACTCCGGCTTTTCGTGAGGTATCTCAATAAAGGAGATATTGAAAAAGTAAAAGGTGGAGTAAAATGCTCTGTGGTGAAAACTGATTTTTCTGGAGAAGCAACTGTTCCTGGAGGTGAAAAAGAAGACGCCCTTAATGAAAAAGAAACAAAAACTATTCATCCAAACCGAATTGTGTTTCGAGAAGATGTTTCTAAGAAAGCTCACACTATTTTCGCGCCAGGTGGTGATAGAGCCCGAGCTGTAGTGAAAATGGGTATTATTACGATTTCTCGTATAGCTACACAGATAATCTCGGTTTTTTCCCTTGATAGAGATTTAGATCCACAGTTTGAATTCTTTAATGATGTAAGATTTTTCCCTGATAAAATTTATGTGTGTATAAATAAAATTGATTTAGTAAAAGGGGATAAGGAGAAAAAAGTAGAAGAAATGAAAAACAAAATCACTGAATTCTTTAATACTCGTAAGATAAATATTACTGATACTTTCGTTACCTGTGGAGAAACTATTGAAAATTTTGATGAAGTAGAAAAATATAATAATCGTGTGGCAGAAATGATTTTAGAAATTACCACAAAACACTGAATTTTCTATTATTCTAATTTTTTAATTTTAAAGCTAATTTTAAGAGAAGTTTATTTATATCTAATTGATAAGCTATTAATGGTGTTAAACGCACCTCTCCAGTATCTTTTTGGAGAATGATATATCCTAGTTTTTCTAATTCTCGCAAATCATCCAGTATTCCTTTTTTATTTCTCAATTTTTTAATTTGTTGAACTTTTCCAATACCAGAATTTTTGAGACAAGTGACAAGTGTATAGAATAAACTCGCAGCTAATCTTGATTTTCCCTCAAAAGGATTTGCAGAAATTGTATCTGAAGTGTATGTATCAAAGGAAATAAACCAGTGAGAATTTAATGGGTTAAACCTAACTTGAAGGCCAAGTGGTTCAATATAATTAGATAAGTTGGAAATTAAATCTTGAAAATAAATGGATTTATTTTTAGTTTTCAAATTAAGATTTTCAAGAATCTCTTTTTTAGTTGCCCCCATTTGAGAAGCACTAGATTTTCTAGTTAATAGATACATTAACATTGTAACCTCATTCATTTTTATCACCCAATCATAAATATAAAAATTTTGTATCTTTCTGATATTTGATTTTCCCTAATTGAAGTAGATGAAGTAAATATACAAAATGTTCATAAATTTTAATCTGGTCATCTTCATCTTCGAATATCTCATCATAAGCACATGGAAGTTTTTTTTTAATACTATTGAAGAATCTCATCATCTTTTCAGTAAATTTTTCTTTAGGTAATTCCAGATAAAATTCTTCATATAGTTTTTCTTTTTCTAAAGACTCAAGAGAGAAAGCTGTCTCTTTCCTGTTAGACAATTTATCTTTAGAGAATTTAAGAAAATTTAAGGAAAGAGTATCAATAGTAAATAGATTTCTCCAACATCCTTCATATAATTGATAAATTTCTGTGTCTTTAGGATTCGATTCTAAATATTCTAAGATTTTATTTTCATTATCCAAAGAACTAATTATAATTTGCAATTCTTGAAATTTTTGATTAAGTAGCCTACAAGCTTCAGAATATGTTTTAGAACCATCATAAATATTGTAAATGGTTAGGATATTTTTTATATCATCAAATAATGGGACGAGTTCCAAATCTAATAAATTAATTTCACCTAAAAGAACCTTATTTTGTATATCTTCGATCTTTTTATTTAAATCATTATATAAGTCTTGATTTTCAACCATTAGTTATTATTCCTTTTTCATTTTAATAATTTTTGG
>JBHLKV010000239.1:0-3808 GCA_048886305.1 Candidatus Hodarchaeota archaeon | reverse complement strand
CAGCAAGGTATGCGTCAGCTTAAATTTATAATTAATCGTGGAGTTGAATGTGACTTATATACTGCTCAAGGTTTTGAAGCTTTATCAGCTGGTTTGACTGGAGCTGTTAGTGGAATGTGGAAAATAAAAGATGCTGATCAAGGAAAAGGTATTATCGGTTTTATTCGCAAAGATGGCTTGTGGCAGACTAGAAGACGTTTGGCAAAAGACTTTTGGGTTGATTAAACAAAAAAGCTTTTTTTTCTATTTTTAAATTCTTTTTATATTTCCAAAATATTTATATACTATGAGTGATTTAGTATTGATAGGATAGTATGGAATGAATACTATTCGTGCATTAAAAATTTTGAAAAAAATGGAGATGAGATATGTATATGATAAAAAGGGTTAAGGAATTTAGCACAAAAGCTTTATTCGCATCACCTGAAATCAGAGAATATGTCGAAAAGTTTGAAAGCGAAATAAATCGTGGCATCAGTACATTATGCATCTTGGCAGTGATTGATAGAGCTGAAAATAGAGAAATTCATGGATATGCGATACTAAAGAATCTTGAAGAGGAAACTAATGAAATGCTAGTTATAGAAGAAGGTACCTTATATCCTTTGTTGAGAAAACTCGAAGATAATGGTATACTAAAATCTGAGAGGAAGATCGTGGAGAACCGAAATAGGAAGGTATATTCGATCACTGAACGTGGAGATAAAATATATAATCATTTATCTGGGTTCTATGGTAAATTAACAGAAGCAATTTCTCCATTACTTGACATCAATGTTCACTTAAATGAACAGTATTTGTATTGTCCCAACTGCGCCAATAAAATTGATTTAACAGAAAAAGGGAAGCAGTTTTGCGATATGTGTGGTTTAAATATACAAGAATTAATTGAAAGGAGGCCAAAATAAAATGAGTCAAGCTAATATGGATAAAAATGTTCAAGACTTTCTTAAGAAGATTAAGGAGAAATTGCCAGAATGGTTGAAGGATAAAAAGGGCGAACTCAGGGATGTCTTGAGCGAGATTGAGGAACATATATGGGACAAAGCTGAGGAACTTTCAGATATTGGGACTCCTACAGAATCATCTGTTCGACTAGCCCTTGCCCATATGGGGACACCTGAAAGCATAGCAAAGGAATATAAGCGCCGTGGAACACCTAAAGTATACATTACAGAAGAATTATGGTCCCTTTATACCAAAGTCTTAGGGATACTATGTGCTATTGTTTTTATGGTTAATATGATTTTTATGATTATAAACATTGTTACCGGGAATTTTCAGCTTGATTTGGTAGAAATCCTCTTAGAGTTTACTGGCGTATTCACAATAGTGACACTCATATTCGTGGGATTATCTATGGAAGGTTATCTTCCTGAGGATTTTAAGACTCAAGAGGAACGTAGGAGAGAAGAAATAGCAGAAAGAAAGGGATGGCCTATCTCACCTAAAACGGGAAAACCATTGAAACCTTTCATACAACCTACGGGCAATATTGTTGGAGGGATCATTGAGATGGCTATTGGATTAATCTTTATAATACAACCAACCACGGAATTTACTCATAAAATAGATCCAGAATTTTTAGCCTTAATGCGTATTTTTGGTATACTAATTATTACTGAAGGAAGTCTATACTTAATACGTGGTATCATTGGTAATCAACAAATTACAAAACACCAAATCATCCTTAGTATTAAGATGCTTTTATCTATAATGAATATCCCACTCTTCGTGATCTTATTGAAACGACCAGAATTGGTACCATTCGTTCCATTTAAAGATTACATAATAAGCTGGTTTTTTGGCTTTGTCATATTTTTTGTCATTATAGATATAATTTCAGACATATATAAGGCTGCAACCCTCGAAAAATACAGGGATATCAACTTTTAAAAATTTTTTTTTAAAAATCAAATAAAGGTGAATTTATGAAAGCCATTGTGTATAAAAGATATGGACCCCCTAATGTTCTTGAATTAAGAGATGTTGATAAACCTATTCCCAAGGACAATGAAATTTTGGTAAAAGTGCATGCAGTCACAGTTACTGCTGGGGATGTAAGAATGCGAAGCGGTAAATTCCCTCTTTTGGGGGGAATTGGTTGGCTTCTTGCGAGAATAATGTTAGGCCCTAAAAAGCGAAAAAACAATATTCTGGGAATGGAGTTGGCAGGGGAAGTTGAATCAGTAGGTAAAGATGTAAAGCTTTTTAAGAAAGGTGACCCAGTATTTGGAACTACTACCGGTTTGAGTTCTGGTTCTTATGCCGAATACATTTGTACGCCTGAAGTACCTTCATCTACTAGTATGTTAGGAAGCAATGTGGTATACCTAAAACCGACCAACATGACATATGAAGAAGCCGCCGCTGTTCCTATTGGAGGGCTTACGGCACTATATTTTCTTCGAGATAAGGCAAACATTCAGAGAGGGCAAAAGATTCTTATTTATGGAGCTTCTGGAAGTGTAGGTACGTTCGCAGTTCAACTTGCCAAGTACTTTGGGGCTGAAGTTACTGGAGTATGTAGCACTTCTAACTTAGAATGGGTGAAATCTATAGGAGCTGATAAAGTAATTGATTACACTAAGGAAGATTTTAGTAAAAAGGATGAGACTTATGACGTTATTTTTGACACAGTAGGCAAGAGTTCGTTTTCGAAATGTAAAAGAGCACTTAAGAAAAAAGGACTCTATCTTGACACTGTCCCTAGGATTTCCCATTTAATTCGAGGGCTACTATCTTCAATAAAAATCATAACTGGAGGGGGAATCGAAACAAAAGAAGATTTAAATTTCCTCAAGGAGCTTATTGAATCAGGAAAGTTAAAATCTGTTATAGATAAACGTTATCTGTTGGAACGAATTGCCGAGGCTCATAGTTATGTTGATAAAGGGCATAAGAAGGGAAATGTAGTAATAACTGTGGATCATAATAATAATAAAACCTAACAAGGTAGTATTTTAAAATTAAAACGTTTAAAAATGAAAAATAATAGTATAAATGTATATCAATCTCAGTGCAAAAAATATCATTATACAAGAGGATGAATATAAAGGCAAAATAGGTGGTAAAAAATTACACAAAATAACAAAACTACAATATATTATTTTTCAGGGACGGGAAACTCATTACATATAGCAAAGAAGCTTAATGAAATTCTTGATAATAGTGAACTTGTACCGATTGCGGGTCTTATGAAACAAAATTCTATAAAGGCTACATCAAAAAAAGTAGGTTTTGTCTTTCCAGTGTATTCTTGGTCGCTTCCTAAAATTGTCTGCGATTTTGTAGAGAAGATTGATTTAAGTAATACTAAATACATATTTGCTGTTACTACTATGGGTGGTTTTTCTGAACAGTATGTCGCACCTAAGCTGAATAAGTTATTAAAGCCAAAAAATAAGGAACTTGATTTGTCTCAAAATCTAAGAGTTTTTTCAAATAATATATGGGGATCAAAACGAATCAACCCCGTTCCCAATAGAGAAAAAGGAGAAAAGAGAATAAAGAAAGCTGAATTAAAATTAGAAGGACTTGCTGAAATAATTCGGAATAATCAAAAAGGTAAAGCAAAGAAAAAATCCAAGTTTCCTATGAAGAGTTCATATAACAAATTTCTAAACGAAGTAAATACCATGGATAAGAAGTATTATACTAATGAAAATTGTAATGGGTGTGGAATTTGTGAAAAAATTTGTCCTGTCGATAATATTAAACTCGTAAATGAAAAACCTGAGTGGCAGCATAAATGTCAAATGTGCACAGCTTGTCTCCATTATTGTCCCCAAATCGCTATAGAATGGGG
>JBHLKV010000238.1:0-3826 GCA_048886305.1 Candidatus Hodarchaeota archaeon | reverse complement strand
ATTATTTCCGTATCTAAGTATTTTATATTCATTTTATTAAATACTTCTTGGAATGCATCACATTTGGCAATTCTAATGATGTTATCAACTTGATCAATTAATAATTCATCGTTTTTAAAAGCTTCATCAATAATCTTTTTAATATCCTTTAGTCCTTTGACTTCTGGGTTATATCTTCTAAAATGGAAATACTCTTCTATTTCATCAATATTTTTATTCCATAATTTCAATAAAATATTCCTTAATTCCCGACCATATTTTAATTTTCTTTTATTCATGTTAGGTTCCTAAATCCAGTTTTAATCATTATATTCTTTTGATAATATTTAAAGAAAAAACCATATCCTATCCTTTTGTTAAAAATTAAATTGTAAAGATATATTCTATTAAGAAAGCACTAGCCAATAAAAGAAAGAGACAAAATGCGTTAAATCCTTATGCTAAAAAAGAAATTGATGATTTGGAACTAAGAATGAAAAAATCTTAACTTTAATATTGTTTACAACGTTATTTGAAGAGATATAAAGTGCCAAGGGAGGGAGTCCCAAAAGTGCTCGAAGACGGGCTCTTTTTTTGAACCTTGCCGAAAATGGTCGAAGAGACTCGAGTTTCTCGATACCCAGATCTTCAGTTTCACCTTTATCGGTAAATCCGATGGATCTGGTGCGTTCTTACCCAATGCTGGAGAGCCTCAACAGCACACCGGGCTACGCCACCTTGGCATTTATGAGATCTCTTATTTTGTGATTAAATATAAAATTTAATCCTTAATAAGATAAAGATTAAAGTATAGAATCTCATAAAAATCTTTTTAGTCCTTAATTTGAAAAAATTTAATTATTTGGAAGAAATAAAAAATGCAAATTAGAGAAATTCACAAATTTTCACAGACCCGATCCAGTCTTCCTTTAAGCGCTGTTAGAAATCTGATTAAGTATGCTAGCCGGTGCATTTTGTCTTTTTGGAAAATATCAAAAATTTATGAGGAATTGAGTTAATGAACTATTCCTCGATTGCTTAATGTTAATTTTACTACTTTTCTGAACATTTCCTCCACATTTGCACCCGTCTTTGCTGAAATTTCATAAAATCCTGATAAATCGAATTTATCATTAGTTTTTATAGCTTCCTCAGTAGTTATTTCTCTACTTTTTAAATCTACCTTATTTCCCACCAACATTATGGGAATATTCCCTGCACTTTTTCTAAGTAGTTGAACCCATTCGGAAATTCTCTCTAAAGTCTTAGAGTTTGTAATATCATACATTATTATCGCACCATCAGCTCCAAGACAATATGTGCGATAAAATGGGCTAAAATAATCTTTCATTCCTAGCATAAAAAAGCTAATTTTTATCGATTTTTTATTAATTATTATATCTTTTGAAACAATTTGAACCCCTATTGTTCTCATATGATCCTCTTTAAATGGTGATAAACACTTAATTTGATCTCTTAATAAAATATGCTTACCCACTCCCTCATCTGCGAGAATGCAAATTCTCAAGAAATGTTCTGGAAAAATACTGTTCACACCTATAACAAATTAGAACTTTTTTTCATATAAAGTTTATTTCCTTAAAATTGCTGATCTTTTTTCTTTTGGGAGTTTTTCACTTGCGTATCTAAGAATTAAGCGTGTCAATTTATCCTTATTTTTCATTAAATAATTATAAATCAAATCGGGATTATACTTAGAGCAAGTTTTAAGAAGCCAGCCAATTCCTTTTTCTATATAATTTTGATCAGCAAATTTTAGCATTTTTTCAACAAAATTGAATAAACATGAATTATCAAAGTCTCTTCTTATCATCACAAGTTTAAGTAAAATGACTATTGATGCTCTTTTAATCCACATCACGTTAGAACTTGACCATTCATCTATTACTTTTATTGCTAATTCTTCATTCCCTTTTTTCCCTAAAAATGGACCGATAACTCTTATACAGGTACTATCACATACACTCCAAGTGTTACAATATTTAGAATATTCCTTTTTGAAGAGTTTGATTGTATCTTCATTAAAAAATTTTTTAAATCTGTTTAAAAAAAAGAAGGCAGCAAACTTCTCATCCTCGCTATTTGAGCGTATTAAAACTTTAAAAATTTCAACAGCATCCTCATAATTGCAATCATACGAGTTAAATACGGTCTTTACAATTTTCTCAACCTCAGAAGTTCTAAGACCATACATTTCATAATTTGGAATATCTGGATTTATAATTTTATACATTCTAGACATCTGGTCTTCAGTATGAGGAGGTGCTCTATCCTTCAAGAGATTTCGTATATCTTTAACAACGGCTTCAATATTACTCATATAAATTTATCCAGTCCTTTTCTTATTTTTAATTCTTTACTTTTTTCTAAATAAGGTTCAATAAATTCTATTATATTCTTCGTGAAATTCCTTAATGTCTTTAATTCACCTCTTTTATAAACGTCTAAAATAGATTCTTCTAAATTATTAAGATTAAGCCCAGCCCACATCATTGTCTTGTTTGATTTTCCTGTTTTAACAGCCTCTATATATTCTGTATTTAATAGTAACTCTGAAATTCTGTAATTCCATTTTCGATAATCCTTTGGAATCCATCTTTTTACTCTGATAGGAATATCATACTTCTCAGCAAGGTTATACAATTTTGAATGTAGTTTTCTTGCATATTCCACAGGAGGATGCATCTGTCCTTTGTACAAATCTAAAAGTGGTTTAACTATATGCCCATATTTACTCATCTTCAACTTTTTTATAAAAAATTCAGCTTGCGAATCGCGCATAGTTAAGCCAGGAGAGAACAAAACGAAGTCAGCACCAGCTTCCTTAGATTGCCTGAAAACATTCTCTAAATTTTCATCATCATCCTCCAAAAAAGGAATAATTGGGATGAAATAAGTCCCTACTTGAATATTTGGGGCTTCTTTTTTAATAATTTTTAAAGCTTCTAATCGTTCAGAGGGGGATGATGAGTATGGTTCTAAAAATTTCGCAAGACCTTCATTAGTAGTAGTAATTGAAAACCCTATTGTACACCAAGTATCCGTCGCTATTTTATTTAAAATATCAATATCTCGAGTGACCAGTTTTGATTTTGTAGCAATATTGATGGGGTATTGATGCTTTGCAATAACATTCAAGACTGTTTTTGTGTTTTCAACCTTATTTTCAATAGGTTGATAAGCATCATTAACTCCTCCTGGAGCAATAACATCGGGAAGTAATTTCCGAGCTCTTTTCAATCTATTATCTAATTTACTAGCAAAATCAGTTTTAATAATAACTTCATTTTCAAAATCCTCCAAATAATATCTTTCACTTCTAGCATCACAGTAAATACACGCATGAGCACATCCAGAATATGTATTCAAAGTATAGCGAGACCAAAACCATGAATCTGGATATTTTAATATATTTAGAGTACTTTTAAACTCTCTATAGATGTATTTAACCATGTTAAGGATTAATATTTTGTACTTCTCAATAATACTTTAAAAAATTTAATAGTTATGGAAGTTTAGGTGAAGTTTTTATAAAAAATGAAAAAACGCCTGTTAACTAAAGTGAATTCAATATGGAAATTATTTAGCTTTTGGCGTTTTTTCATTAAGTTAATACAAATTTGTAAATATAAAATTATGTATTTTAAACTATAGCAAATCTATGATTACTGCTTTTAGATTCAAATTTATTAATGAATTAATAAGGGAAAAAGACGTAAATAAGGTGAAAAAAACGCCCATATAAAGAGAGTTGAAAAATATTTTAATAATTAATACTAGTAAAATATTCTTATAGGCGCTTTTTTCAAGTATTTTACAAAGTTCG
>JBHLKV010000237.1:0-3860 GCA_048886305.1 Candidatus Hodarchaeota archaeon | reverse complement strand
AAACCTGAGTGGCAGCATAAATGTCAAATGTGCACAGCTTGTCTCCATTATTGTCCCCAAATCGCTATAGAATGGGGTGAATATACCTTGGGTAGAGAGAGATATAATCATCCGTATATAAAACTGAACGAGTTAATGAATCAAAAACAATTATAACTATTTTTTTTGTCTTTTTTCGTCTAATTTTCCATAATTATTATAGAACTCAATAGAAATCTATTAATATATTAAAATGTTTAAAAAAAAAAAGAAAAAATTATAGTGGATGTGATAGAAATATGAACGATGTGAGAATAATTCTTTCATTCATATGGGTTGCTGTAATGTTATGTTATTTGTTGGGTGATGTTCTGAGAATATTTGCTGGAGACTTTACACCAGGAGAGATAGAAGGTAAGCCGGTGTCTCAGAAAATGTGGCTCGGAACGGCGATAATAATGGTATTTCCAATTTTTATGGTTGTTCTATCCCTAACATTGGATAATCCTATAAATAGCTGGGTAAACATTATTGTAGCCATTTTCTTTATTGTTTTTAATCTCATTGGAATAAAAGGTTATAAAGCTTATGATATATTTTTGCTCATTATAAGTTTTGGGTTTAATGCACTGACTATTTTATATGCATGGACCCTTTTTTAATATCAATTAGCAAAAATGGTGAAAAAAATGAAAAATAAAGAAAAGATGAAAGCAATTGTATATACTAAATACGGTCCACCAGAAGTTCTTCAGCTTAAAGAAGTAGAAAAACCTACTCCCAAGGACAATGAAGTACTGATAAAAATACATGCGACAACAGTAACAATAGGGGATGTTATAATTCGAAGAGGTAAACACCCAACTTCCAAATTTCAAACTCTCATGTTGCATTTAATGTTAGGTCTTAGAAAACCAAGAAAACATATATTAGGAATGGAATTTGCCGGAGAAGTTGAGTCTGTTGGAAAAGATGTTAAGCGGTTTAAGGAAGGCGATGAAGTTTTTGCATCTACAGAAATGAAATTTGGTGCTTATGCTGAATATAAATGTTTACCTGAAGATAGAATATTGGCACTAAAGCCAACCAATCTAACTCTTGAGGAAGCTGCTGCTGGCTTTGCTTCTGGTGGAATTACAGCATCGAATGTTCTTAGAAAGGCTAATATTCAGAGCGGACAAAGGGTTCTAATCTATGGAGCTTCTGGAAGCGTAGGTACTTTTGCAATCCAGCTTGCCAAGTATTTTGGGGCAGATGTAACCGGGGTTTGTAGTACATCGAATTTAGAATTAGTGAAGTCTCTGGGAGCTGATAATGTTATTGATTACACAAAAGAAGATTTTACCCAAAGTGGAGAAATTTATGATGTTATCTTTGATGCAGTTGCCAAACTTTCGCCTTCACATGGTAAAAAGGCTCTAAAGAAGAATGGAATCTATCTTAATGTTATTAAAGATTCCGGAAGAAAATTAAAGACGGAAGATCTAGTTTTTCTGAAAGAGCTTATTGAAGAGGGTAAATTAATATCAGCCGTAGATAGAACATATTCAATGGAAGAAATCGTAGAGGCTCACAGATATGTTGACAAAGGGCATAAAAAGGGAAATGTTGTAATAATTATCGTGGAGGATTCCCTATGAGAATCGAAATTTGGTTATCTGGTTTTCTTTTTCTTCTTATATTGATTTTGCAAATAGTAATGGCTGTTTTTGGTTATATATTAGAACCAACGCCAAAGCATTATGAATCAGATGAGAAACTGCAGAAGTTTAACAATGATCCAAAAAAATTTAAAATAGGCGTCGGGTTCGCACTCCTAGAACACTTTTGTGTTATTACACTTGCTATAATGTTATTTTTTGTTATTGGTCCATATAGTATAATATTTGGAATTGTTTTGATAATCTTTCGAGTACTAGAAGGCTCGATACAAGTCTATATTGAAAAAGATTACTGGGGACTTCTTAATATAGCGAAAAAGTACTCAGTTACTAGTGGTGCGGAGAGAGTTTCGCTAATGGATTCATATCGTAGCATTCTCAAAACAAAAAGCTCAAGATTCACATATGCAATGATCGGTTGGTCCATTGGTACATTCGCATTTTCAATCGTGCTAGTTACTTATGATATGGCACCCCCATTTATTGGATGGATTGGAATTGTTGCCAGTATTTTAATTGGTTTCTCTGATGGGATGAAACTTGTAAAACCTGACGTTAAAGCATATGAAACCATTTCATCCATTAGTGGTCTGGTGGCGATTCTATTTGAAGTATTAATCGGAGGATGGCTTTTGTTTTTTTCATAAATCATCCAATAGCTACTACAATTAACTATTTAAAAATACCATTAGTCCAAGAGTAAAGTAATAGAGTTGGAAAGGGGTGACCATAATCCTTTCAATTAAACCCCTGTATTTACCTGCTGCAAATATACTTGAGATTATTACACCGATGGATGAAGCTATAGCTGAAATGAGTGAGAATATAGCAAAACCACTCCATCCAGAGACTGGCAGTAAACGAATCCATAGTGCTACCATCCCAGTAATTGCTAATATTCCCATTAAAACCACGAGGGCAATGTGTCCTTTTCCTTTATAAGTTGTGAATTCACCTCCTTCATCAAGAGGGAAAAAAAGAGCAAGAATGACTCCAAAAATTGAACTTATTAATAATAAAATTGGTCCAATAACAGAGCCACCCCCATCATTTATCCCCTCATGTAATCCAATAAAAAATACAAATAATAAAACACTTTCTATAATCACTAATGACTGGGATAAGCGTTTGTTAGGAGCACCCACTGCGAACAGCGAACTTATATCGTCCCGAATATGATTATAATTTGGATCTAACCTTCCACATATAATCCACATTGCAGTATATATGATGGGGCTTAACATACCACAAATTGCTAAAATTTGATATATTATCATGTACATTTATAGGAAAAGAAAAAATAAAAACTTTTTATTGCTGAAGTTTATCCTTCATACCCATGTAATAATCAAGAGAATCTGGGTTCCGAAGGGCACCTCGATTCGCCACAGGCATACCATGGATTATTTTAGTGACCGCAATTTCAACTTTTTTATTGCTAAACGTGTAAGGAATGCCATCTGGAGGTGCTTGTAAAATGATTTTAGGTACATGTCTTGGAGAAGTTTTTGTTCGGAGTTCTTTTCTAATTTTTTCTTTTAATTCCTCGGTTAATTCATATCCTTCATTTAACAATACAAACATTACTATTCGGATATCACCACTGATCTTTTGTCCAATTACCAACGAATCAGCTATTTCTGGTAATTGTTCGATCACATTGTAAATTTCAGCAGTTCCAATTCGGACTCCTGATGGTTTTAAAACAGCATCAGATCTTCCCCAGAATGTAATCCCTCCAGTATCACTATGGATAACGATATAATCTCCATGTCTCCATACATTCTTTCCAAGGTCCTTAAAATGATCAAAGTAAGCAGCCTTATATTTAGTCATATTATCGTCGTCTCCCCAGAAATATACAGGCATAGAGGGTGATGGGGCTTCGCATACAAGCTCTGCCTGTTCATCTTCTACTGGTTCTGCATTATCATTATAAGATTCAACTTTCATTGCAAGTGCTCTACCCTGTAATTCACCAGAATAAACAGGTAAAATAGGAATTGCACCTGCAAAACATCCGTTAATATCAGTACCGCCACTTATTGAGTTAAAGTATAAATCTTTTTTGATTTCACAATAAACATATTCAAATCCTTCAGGGGATAGAGTAGATGCCGTTTGTGAGATTTCTCTAAGTGAAGTTAGATCGTACTTTTCAGCAGGCTTAAGATCAAGACCCATTAGATAATGAATATAAGCAGCACTTGTACCAAATAT
>JBHLKV010000236.1:0-3923 GCA_048886305.1 Candidatus Hodarchaeota archaeon | reverse complement strand
TTTTGTTTCTTTTAGATACACTGGAAAAAAAGGTTTTTGTCTTTTTAAAGCAAAGTTAATTTCTTTTTGAACATATTCTGAATTGAGGATTTGGGGTGTTATAAATACAAGAAATGCATTGCATTTTTCTATATTTTCTACAATTACTTTCTTCCAATTTTCGCTGATTGGGATTCCCTCATCATACCAAATATTTATACCTGCTTTGTTTAGGTAATCGATAATAGGATACACATGCAGTTTATCCACATGAGCATAACTAACAAATAAGAAAGGTTTTTCTCCATCATATGCTTTAAATGGTACTTGGAAAGTTTTAGGATCAGATAGAAAACTCTCGGTAATCAAATCCTCAATTAACGGAATTTCTTTAATACCTAAGATTTGCTTATTTTGAATAGCAGAGTTCAAAGTTTTTGTAATACTTGTGTTCTTTTTCATTGCTTCGAAGAAATGGGTTAATTTTTGTTGAGCATAATATGATTTCCCTTTGAATATATAACTAATAGTTAATGAATCAAATGCTTTCATGAGTATTGTATAATCAATGAATTTTACCCGATCGAGATTTTCATAAAAAATTTGATCACTCAAAGTATTAAAAGACGATAAGAAGTCACCTATGCGATCTGCATCAAATGTCATATCAGCCGTGAATGGATTGGAGAAAACCATATAACCTTCCTTTGAAATTATTGTAAGTAAAACCGGTTGTTCATTTTGTGGTTCCTGAGATTCCACATGCTTTCTGATCATAGATTTCATCTGATCATCTAATCGTACCTCTTTCATAAGCTGGTCAATAGAAATATCAGTATCTTTCAATTTTTCCCACATGCTTAATTGTTTTAATAATTCGTCATGTTCATCCGAAATCTTCATAGCTAAAAGATTTAAGTCATATTTTTCAGCAAGATCCTGTGCTTGGGTTAAAAATTGTCGAGCTAATATGATATCTTTAGTCAATAGAGCCAATTTAGCTTGAAAAATATAAGTTTGGCAAAGAATGGAATATGAATGTGAATTCTTAGCAATATTAAGAAGTCTATTAATTATCGGATTAATGTCTTCTAGTACATCTAAATTATTGGTTGTACGTAATTCGGTTAAATATAAGTCACATAGCTGAACTAATACTTTTATAGTAAGTTCAAAATACTCACCCTTACCTGATTTTTCAAGAATTGCTTTTAATAATTCTTCTGCTTTAGCTTTGTCTCGTGTTCGAGGATTCCTTTTAAGTATTAATGACTCATAATAAGAGATCCATAAATCCTGTAATGGGTAATTAAATTGTTTATTAATCTGTTTTTTTCTCTGTAAATATTCATTAGCAAGCGTTATATCACCTTTTTCAATAGATGTTTCAATAGCAGTTCCTAAAGGTGATAAAAAATGAATTAAATATGATGATCCAAGCTCTTCATATATTGCTAAACTTTTTTCTATATATTTCAAGGCTTGATCAAAATCTCCCTTATCCCGCATTAAATCACCTATTGCGTTATGTAAAGCCGCAATTTGAGGCTTATTATTAATTTCAGTGAAAAGTTTTAAAGATTTTTGATAAAAGTTAAGTGAACGATTAATATCGCCTTTAGTGGAATAAGAAAATCCTAAGAGCACTAATAAAAACGCAGTTCCAAACTTATTGTTTATATCCATGGTAATTTTTAAAGCTTGTTCGAAATGCTTTATAGATTGGTCTAACTCACCTTTAGAAGCATAAAGAGTTGAGCCAATACACATAATTGTCATAGCTTTCCCGAGAGGGAAATCTGTTTTATCCCACAATGATACGCTATACTTTAAATACTCTAAACCCCTATTAACATCATTCCGAGATACTAAAAATCCTTTAAAAAAATCCAATTGAGCTTCTGCACGAAAGTAATCTATTGTTGATTCTTTAGTAAGAGTTTTAAAGAGTTCTTCTGATTTTTTAATTATTTCGTAAGACTTATCAAATCTTCCTTGCCAATTATTCACTAATGCCATAAGATTTAAAGCTTCAACTGCTTGTAGATTATTTCCTAATCTTAGACTTTCTTCATATGCTTTTTCAGCAATCTTAATAGAATCTTCATATTTTCCTAACCACCATAACGTTCTAGCTTGAAGGATAAGACATAATACTTTATGATTAAGGGAAATAATTTTTTTTTTTCCAAGTTCTATAAGAACTTGCACTGCTTCAGTGTATTTGTTTTTGCTTATTAGTTGCTCAGCAAATATCAATTCTTCTGGTTTTTCTTGATCATTCATTATGGGTTTTTTAGAAAAAGTCTATTACTGAAATTTAGAATTTTTAACCAATCTTTATGAGATCTAATAGATATTATTATAAATATCTATATAAATCTGATAAATTAGAATTGAGTCTAAAATTTTTCTCTTTAATAGTTAAATAAAAAAAAAAGAGAGATAGAATTGAGGAATAATCCTTTAAGTGTTATTTTTGGAGAAGACACTATCTAAATTTATCCCTCATTCCTACATTTTAATTTAAGATTTTATTTCTGTTGTTGAATATAAATGTAACAGTATAGCACAGCGAATAAGATGTAAAAAGCTATATTGCTCCAATTTATTAATGGAAGCTCAAATGCAAATTGAAGTATAATAAAACCTATTGAATTTAATACTGTCCAGATAATATCGAATATTACAACGTTTTTCACTTTTTCCCATTTAGTCTCTCTAGATGATAATAAAAGCAAAGATGCAGTACCAAGAAAGTCCATTCCCAATAATCTGCTAAAGATTGGTTCTTCATACGGCCAGCTGTATAATTCAAGATATATTTCTGCACCAAATAAAAAAAACAATCCAAATACAATACCAACTATAGTTTGGACTAAAAATATTATTTTTGTTATTTTTAAAACTTCTTCTGTCATTTTTATTTACTCTTTTTTAAGTATTCACAATAAAATGTACTACTTTTATAAATTCAAAATTTCCCAGTCCCATTCAACATTAATTATGGGACGGCTCATTAATTTATTTAATGGGAAGGCTCATATTTAAATGTATTGATCGTCTTTATATTAATAACAAAAGAAGTGAAAAATTTTAAGAGATTACATCTCGTTTAATCTTTAAATTTTTAGACTCATATTTTTTAAAATCATAAAAATTGCTTAAAAGTAAATATTTGATTATATTAGATGAAGATATGAAGGATTATACTAAAGAAAATTTTAGAAATTTATCTAACAACAAAATATTATATAAAGATGCTATAATAGAACAAGATTGGATACAATTAATTGATAAACATAAATTACGCTATGAAATTTGGACGATTCTTAAATTACATAGTGAATTGAATGTAACAGAAATAACCCATCTAGTAAAACAAAGTAAATCTACAGTATCAAGAGTACTGATTCAAATGGAACAAGATGGTCTTGTTAAATCGAGAAGAGGAAAAACGAAAAAAGATGAAGGAGAAAAAATTCCTCCGAAATTCTATAAAATAAATGAAGATTATACAAAAAGAACTGAACAGAAATTCGATGATTTAGAATATTCTACAGATCCTTCTGAGCTCCGAAAATTCTATATGTTAAAAATCAAAAACATCAAAAATGCTATTTATAATTACCATAAATTACTCGATTTTTTAACACCTTTATTAAATATTTTTGAGAATCAATTAGAAAATATAGATCGAGCAAATCAAATATATGAACTTTATTTTTCTGGCAAAAATGAACCATTTTTTAATATCCTATATTTTGATAAAGAACATTTTAAAGAATTTTTGGACATTCGTTTAGAATACCTATTAAAACTAGAGAAACTTGCAAGGGAACAGAAGCTAAATACTGATAATGTGTTTGTTTATATGGATGCTTCAATATCATTACAAGCTATATTTGAATTAAAAAAAGAAATGTATTTAAAGAGTAAATAGT
>JBHLKV010000235.1:0-3963 GCA_048886305.1 Candidatus Hodarchaeota archaeon | reverse complement strand
TCTATAAATCCAGGAAGGAGAGTTTTTCCTTTTAAATCTACTAATTCAAAATTTTCTTTTACATTTGTTTGAATATCGTCAAGAGATCCAACAGCAATAATTTTTTCTCCTTCAATGCAGACTGCTTCAACAAAAGGCTGTGATTCGTTCATTGTAATGATCGAACCATTATAGAAAATTTTTTTCTTTAATATATTTTCATTCATTTTTTTACTCCTCTTAATAATTTATTTTTTCTTAAATACTGTCTTTCCTCTAATTATTGTTTCAAGAACTTGGATTGTTTGGATTTCCTCTTTAGAAACTTCTAACGGATTTTTATCTAAAATTATTAAATCAGCAATCTTTCCAACTTCAATACTGCCTTTTATATCCTCTTCGAAGGCAGCATAAGCAGCATTTATTGTGTAGGATTTTAATGCTTCTTCAATTGTTAAACATTCTTCAGGTACAAAATTATTTCGCGTAACTAACGCATGCAGACCCGAAATAACGCTTGTATCTTCAACAGGACAATCAGAACCAGAGATTAAGACTACTCCATTATCAACTAAAGACTTAAAAGGATATGTATATTTACAACGTTTTTTTCCAATCCTTTTTTCCAACCAAGTATATTCAGAATTTAGAAAGGGTGGTTGACAGGATGCGATTATTCCATAATCCTTCATATCTTCTATTACATCCATTTTTAACATAGAAGCATGTTCAATTCGGTGTCTATGATTTTTTGTAGAAAATTCGTCTAAAAGTTTTTTGTATAAATCTACTGCAATCCGATTTGCTTTATCACCAATAGCATGAATAATAATTTGAAATCCATTATTATGGGCTAATTTCATTTTTTCATATATTTTTTCTTCCTCAATCACGCAAAAGCCACACATCTCAGGAGCATCAGTAAATGGTTCAAACATGCAGGCTGTTTTTGCTCCAAAACTTCCATCAAGAAATAATTTTAAACTACCAACTTTAAATTTACTATCTTTCTTTCCCTCATCTAACGGAGGTTTTTTCAAATCAAAAATTTTTTGTGGATCTTCAGTATTTACCATTATATACCAATTTTGAAGTATTTTTTCTTGAATTGATTTTAAAATTGAGATCTCTGATGAGCCAAAAAGTCCATATTCACTTTTCTCCCCATAGTAAACAATACCTTGTAGAGAAGTAATTCCATTACTAGCAAATATCTTAAATGCTTTTGAGGCTGCTTTATCCAAATCTTCTTTCTTTGGAATGGAAATTTTCGAGAGAATAAGAGATAATGCTTTTTCTGATAAAACTCCAGTTAGTACACCGTTCTCATTTTTCCTTATTTCTCCACCTGGAATCTTAGTACTTATATCTATTCCTGCTAATTCTAGTGCCTTACTGTTTGCCACGCCTATATGTCCATCATATCTTAAAATAAAAACAGGTTTATTAGGGCAAGCTTTATCTAAATCCCATCGGGTAGGTAATACAGGATCATCAAATTTTTCTTCAGAAAAATTAAATCCAATGGTTAATTCATCAAGGTTTTTCTCTTCTACTGCATTTTTCAAAATTGATTGAAGATCTTCTAAACGTTTAACATGTGAAAGATCTGGATTTAATAAATGGAGAAGGAATTGAATAGGGTGGAGATGACAGTCAATAAAACCAGGAATGAGAGTATTTCCTTTCAAATCTATCATTTCAGCATCAGCAAGCTCTTTTTCAACTTCTTTTAACTCTCCAATAGCTATAATTTTTTCACCCGAAATCCCCACAGCATTTACATTAGGTTGTTTAGGATTCATTGTAATAGTTTTGCCACCATAAAACACCTTTCTCTCAGATTCTACTTTACTCATAAAAAACTTGTTTTTTTATTACTTAAAGAGAATTAAAAAAGAAAGGAGTTAAAAAGTTAAATTTTTTCCTAAAATTATGCTATAAAAACCATTACTATTACAAAACCTACTAATGCTACACTTGTTGCAAAAATCATTCCTTTTCTAACTTCTGCTGAAAGTGTGTCGTCTCTCAAGCCTCCCAAAAAAGTAGATACCGCAAAAAATACCATACCTAATTGAAAGAATAGTGAAATAAACGTTGTAAGTGAGTCTAAAGTTCTATAATAATCTTCATATTCACTCGGAGTACTTGGATCAGCGTATGTAATATACATGTTTCTAGCAAACATTAATATAACTCCCACGAGTAATAACAGAATGGACACTACAAAAATCTTTAAATAATCTTTCTCTGACCAAAATCTACGAAATGCTTCTTTTGAAATAGGTCTCACCTTTTTCAAATGATAATCTTCTATTGATAATAAATTATTTAAACTTTTACCATGTTAGAGAATAGTCTTCATTTTATAATTTACATCTTTATTTTCTTTTAAGTTTTAATACCAGTCCATGTTTGTTGCCAATATTATTAAGATTATTTTTTAAGATCTTAGATTTTATTTTAATATCTTTTGAATCCACTTTTTCTTTAATTATCTTTCTTTCACTTTCTTCTAATGCATATTTTAAATCTTTTATTGGAAGCAATGCTGTAGCAATACAATAAAAACTTTTTGATCGTCCTTCATTAAAATCCTCTAACATTTTCTCTAATAATTCAATTCTTCTTTTTTGCTGAGAAGAGAATTCTTCTATACCATACTCTTTTATTAAATTTAGGTTTGAAAGTGATACTTGATGGGAGATAAATGAATCATATTTATCCCATTTATCTATTTTTGAGCATGGAAATTCATTACATTCTGCACATGTCTCAAAAGATTTCTTTTTTACACAACAAGTGATAATTGAACAAGAAGGGTGTTTATTGAAAAAATCAGGACCGCAACATCCTGGACATCTTGAGGGTCCTTTAGTGTAATAAACAGGACATAGTCCACAATCTAGTCCACAGCAAGCTATGGTGGGATGCTTTTTCTCTGGGTATTCTCGAGTCATTATTAATCCATAGAGTTGTTAAAATTAATACTTATTACAGGCATTTTAAAAAATAATAAGGTTATAAGAAAAATATTAAAAATATAAAATAATACTTAGGATTAATAATTGGAGAATATGCAGAATGAAAGCATCAGTTTTGAAAAAATTAAATTTAATGATTGAAGAAGCTAATTCATTTAAAGATAAAAATAAATATCAAAAAGCTATTGACAAATTGCATGAAGCTATAGATTTTATTAATGAAAAAGTTAAAGAGCCTGAAGATAAAGAAATAGAAATTAATAATATAAAAAACGCGATATATCAAACTTATTCTGTTGAAATAAATGATTATATTCAACAAGCTATTCGTTTAGTTTCTCAAAAAGAATTTAATAAAGCTTATGAAAATTTCCAGGAAGCATTAAAGATAGCTGATAACATTGATGACCCAGATTATAAGGAAAATGAAGTACAAGAAATTAATAGGTTAGATAACGAGGCAAAACTGAAAGAGCTAATAGAGGATGCTATAAGTTTAAGAGAGAATAAAAACTTTGATGATGCAATCGAGACATTTAATAAGGCACTAATTATTGCTGAGGAAATTTATGAAGGGGTCCCTAAAATTGAAGAACGAGATAAAATTAAGGCTGAAATTGATCAGACTTGTTCGACTCAAATAAAATTTATTATTGAAAATGGAAACCAATTGAAATCAGCCGATAGAAGTGAAGATGCCATTAATGAATTTGAGAAAGCTTTAAAATTAACTGATGGATTCTACAATTCTGAGCAAAAGAATAAGGAGATAACTAATGTAAAAAATTTGGTTAACCAAATTTATTCTAATAAAGTTAAACCTGTTGTTGATAAAACTAGGGAATTTGTAAATCAAAATAATATTACAAGTGCAATCTCAGAATCAAATAATGCTTTAGACATCGCTAATAAAATGTATGATTCTGATTTAAAAAACCTTGAAATCAGTATCATCGCTGAAATTATAAACCCTTTCTATAAAGAGAAAATCACTCCA
>JBHLKV010000234.1:1629-3985 GCA_048886305.1 Candidatus Hodarchaeota archaeon | reverse complement strand
CACCTTTTCTATATCTCTCATATATCTGCCTTGGGTTTTGTACTCCTTTCACATTTAAATTCTGATATAATATATTTAGTATAATTTTTTATTTTGAAAGAAAAGAAGAGAGTTTACCTTAAAAAAATTTACCTAGAAATTAACTCTGGTTTTAACAACACTATCAGAGAAAGAGGGATTATCCAGATCAAAATTGAGAAGAGTAGCATCCATTCTAATAATGGAGTGCTGTCTATAAGATTCAGAATAGCTACTGTTAATGGTCCAAATATACCATAAGTTCCTAATAATTTTGGAATCTTTGTATCATACAAAATAACTAGCCACCCCATAAAGAATGCCCCAAATGTAAATCCTCCGAATGCAAGATATGACATAATACCATGGGGTCCTTGTCCCAGAACCTCCAGCCACTCATAATCTCGATCTGCACTAAAGATTCCTACCCCGATATAACCGAAATTGCCAATAAGACTGAACAGAAAGGCAAAACTACTTAAACGAAAACGCAAACGAGAATAATGTTTTTCTTTTAATTCATTCCTTTTAGGTAATGGGGCAAGTAGTTTTTCCATATAAAAAGTAAGTGGTATAGTCATAGATCCAGCCACAATACATGCAATATCATAGAGAAATGGTGCAGGAGTGTCATTAATTGACCCAAGATCAGAAATCCAGTTGTCTAAAATCGTGTATCCATCTGGATCAAGGAGTGCTGCCACAATAACTCCAATAATAAGTAAAAAAAGATATCCAAACATGACACACATAGCACTGATTTTCACGACTTTAAAGTCTGTAGCAAAATTATATAGTTTTGCCCTAAATTTATTTATTGATTCACGTACTGTCATAGTGATATTCAGTATCTTTTTTTATAAAAAAATACTTGATAAATGGTTATTAAAATATATCATCGTATGAAAAGATTGAAAAGAAGTTGAGGTTTTAAATTTTTCAAAGAGATTTTCATTGAAGTTAGACTCTGAATTTACAATATGATCAAAGCTATATATTCTTCTTTGTAGGTTTATAGTTAAATCAATTAGGCAACAGACTTGGTATTAAAAAATAAAAATTTGAAAGGTTTTGAATTTTAATAAGTTATTGTCCAACTCTTATAGAAATTACCTCTCCAGTAGCGCACAACTTTTTTCTTGAATAAACAGAACATGAGACTGTTATTTTTTTCTCAGTTGCCTCCTTAACTTTTGCTCTTAATGTTATGGGTCTTCTTGTAGGTGTTGGCAACATATATTTTACGGTTAATGTGCCAGTAACAATCCTAGGAAACGGTTCTTGACCAAGCTCTCTTCCCTCTTTTTTATAAATAGATGCAATAGCAGTATTACCAGAATGACACTCTAATATTGAAGCAATAATTCCTGCGCCTACAGTACCAGGGAATACCATGTGATACTCTTTTGGTTGCCACTCACAAACTGCTTCATCCCCCTCCCAATAACTTTTAATTTGTAATCCGTGTTCATTATTCCTTCCACATCCCCAACATTGAGTGGCTATTTCAGGCCATTGATCCTGAAAAAAAATTTTCTTTTCTGGTTCTTCCACCTTTTATCTACTCCATTTAATTTTGCTTTATTTAATTTTGTTTTAAGTAAATTTAAATATAAAGTTGATCATAATGATCATAATGATCATAATTATACAAATATATCATGTTTAATATGAAGGATGAAAAAAAAGAGAAATTTATTAAAGTCATGGTATCTGAAAGGCTATACAAAAAAATACACAGATATTCCCACATACAACTACAAACTAAGTCTGAATTTATTAGGTCTGCAGTAAGGAGAAGGATAGCTGAAATTAATAGATCAATTTATCCTAATATAACAGATCCAAAGTTTAAAATGATAAATAGACGTGATGTTTTAGAAGATCTAAAAAATTCGCAATCTGATCATGAAAAGGGAGTATATTTGACGACACTAAGTAAGGAAGAACTGATTGAACGAGAGAACCTACTTGAAGAAAGGGAGAAGGAATTAGAAAAAGAATTAGACAATATTGAAAAGGCATTGAGAAAACAATAATCTTTTTTTTTGAAAATTTTTACAAAGAGATTTTTTAAACGAAATTTTTATTGTTTTAAAATAATTAGATTATTCTATGAAGTCTGGAAGATTAAGGTCAATTCGAGTAAATCCTGATAATGAAGCATTTTTCTATGATTATATCAAAAATAACTTTGCTGAATACTTTTTTTTCCATGTTGATTATGCTCAATATCCAGAAAGCACTCAAATATGCATGGCTTTAGATAATGAAGACAAAATTCAAGGAATGGTCTTAATCTGGAAAGATCGCAGAATTCAATTGAGAGGATCTATTG
>JBHLKV010000234.1:0-1529 GCA_048886305.1 Candidatus Hodarchaeota archaeon | reverse complement strand
GTATAGGATATATATTTATCGTAGGGACTCATCCAGATTACTGGAACCAAGGTTATGCTAGTTCACTAATCTCATCGACCCTAAAAGAATTATTTCGAGAAAAAAGACAATGTTTTATTATGGTAAGGGTAGCTAATGCTCCTGCTATCCATACATACAAAAAATTAGGATTTTCCATATGCAATACTCATTATTCTTATGAGAGATTATAAACTTAATCTAAAATTTTCACATAAATCCAATGTGAGCAACCACGAGCAGGAGAGCTAATAAAAAACTTGTATGACCTGGGTATTTTTTCAACTCTCTTTTTCTTTTCTAGCCTCCAAAATACCGAGTGCGCCACCAACTATAAGAAAAATGATAGGAAACATGGTAGTTACAAACATAACTATAACATAAATATTTAGAGTAATTAAAATTGCAATTCCATAAATTAAACAAACAATACTCCCAGTAATTTGACTTTTCAATTCAATAATGGCTCCAACTATAGCGATCACACTAAATATTATCAATGGTATAGTGTACGGTGGAGACAAGTACCAACCAGTAGCCCCCGAATATAATATATAATGAACAATTCCCAAAATTAAAATCCATAATCCACCAATCAGAGATAACCCAATAATTAGATTTTTTCTTCCCATTTTTTTTTCGTTTTTTTTTTAATAAACATTACTATCGATAACCATTTAAAAGTTCTGTTGGGAATATATCTGATGATGGAGACAAAATTATTTTTTGTCTCAAATTTTAACTAAAATTTCCTTGAAATCAGACTCTGAATTTACCTTTCCAACCCAATTTCAAAGGAAATTAGGACAGTAAGATTAAAAAAATCATCTTTCTAGATATACAATAATGAAAGAAAAAGGAATGGAACCATTTGGAGAAGCTCTCAAGGATTTTTATAACGGTAAAAAAAACGCAGAGATCACTTTAATTAGAGATGATGGATTAGAATTTAATGTTCCTATTGAATATTTCTTTCGAAGTCCTAAAGATTTTTCAAATTTAGAAAAAGAAGCCATACAATTATGTAAAGGTAAAGTTTTAGATATGGGTGCAGGAGTTGGACCACATAGTTTGGAACTTCAAAGATTAGGTCTTGAAGTTTATGCCATTGATATATCCTCTCATGCATGTGAAATAATGAAAAAAAGGGGAGTAAAAAATGTTCAATGTAAAGATTTTTATAATTTAACAATGGATTCATTTGATACAATTCTTCTCTTGGGACGTTCAATAGGATTTGTTGAGAATTTAAAAGGAATCAAAAAGTTCTTATCTTACTGTAAAACTCGCCTTAATCCAGCGGGAATAATAATTCTTGATTCGATCGATATTAGTTCAACTCAAGAACAAGTTTATCTTGATTATATTGAAAGAAACCGTAAATTAGGAAGATATATTGGTGAAGGAAGTTTCCAGATGAAATACAAAAATAATCTAGGAGATAAATTCCAAAATATTCAAATAGATCCCAATACACTTAAAGAAATTACCCAAGAACTAGGATTATCTTG
>JBHLKV010000233.1:0-3988 GCA_048886305.1 Candidatus Hodarchaeota archaeon | reverse complement strand
GATCAAATAAATATTTTTTTAAATATTTAAGGATTTAAAATAACATTAGGATTGTAGAATAGTAAATTAATGAATCAACATTAAAAATGAAAAAAATTGCTTATTTTGATGCATCTGTTGAAACTCCAGAAGAAATAATTCTTGCTGCTGATATGATTCCTGTTAGACTTTTTGGAGATCCTATAATAGGTATTGATAAAGCTAACGAACATATACCTCCAACTCACTGCGTTTGGGCTAGAAATATTCTTGAACAAGCAATTAATGGCTTGGATAATGATATAAAAGGAATAATTTGCACTCATGGTTGTGATTGCACGAATAGAGAATTCGATATTTGGTTAGAATGCGTGAACTTAGATTTTCTATTCTTTTTGAACGCCCCATTGAAGCAAAACGAAACATCTTTGAATTTTTTTATTGATGATTTAAAAGAATTGATATTACAATTAGAGGATTCATTTAAAATAAAAATTACCCTAGAAAAAATCCAGCTTGCTATTAAAAAAATGAATCAAATCAGAGAACTATTGAAAGAAATATCTGAATTACGAGTTGATATGAAATTAAAAGGTTCAGAATTCCATGCGTTAGTTAAAGAAGTCCAACAGTCTGATAAAAATAAAATGATTGAGAAATTAAAGTTAAAGTTAAAAGAATATAAAGAAAGAAAACCATTTTCAGATAAAAATCTTAAAAAGATATTATTAACTGGTTCAGTAATTGATGATACAGAATTTATTAAATTTTTAGAAAATGTTGGTTATCAAATCATTAGTGATGATTTATGTATTGGATCCAAATACTTTTGGAATAAGGTCAATGAAAATGGGGATCCAATTAAGGCTTTAGCACAATATCATTTAAATAAACCAATATATTCAACTAAATTTCCTTCATTTGATAGGTTTAAAACTATTAAGAGTTTAGCACAAATTTATAATGTAGATGGAGTTATAAATATAGCCCAAAAGTTTTGTGAACCAGTCCTTTACGGACATCCATATTTTAATAAAAAATTTAAGGAATTAGGAATCCCGTATCTTTTTATAGAAATGGAATATAATAGAGAATCTTATAAACAGTTAGCAACAAGATTTGAAGCATTTAGGGAAATAATCTAAAGGAGGTAAAAAAATGACTGAAGTGAAAAAAAGAAGTAAGATGTTAAATGCCACAAATAAATTAAAAAATGAAATGGGTAGGCATTTCTTAGCAATTGAACAAGCATATAGAGATGGAAAACCAACCGCATGGGCAACAGCTGGAACACCAGTAGAGTTTTTGTATGCAATGGATGTCCAGCCAATGTTACCAGAAAATTCAGCAACAATTTCAGCTGCTTTAAAAAAATCCCAAGAATTTATAGAGCTAGCTGAAGAAGAAGGATTTTCTTATGATCTTTGCTCCTATTTTAAAACAAATGTAGGGGCTGTACTAAGTAATGCTGACATGAGTCTTGGAGGTACAAGAAAACCAACTTTTATGTTATCAAGTGATGTGATATGCGATACCCATGTAAATTGGTTTCAGGTTCAAGCAGAAAGGTTTAATGTACCCCATTTCACTATAGATGTTCCTCATGTAGTTAGTAATACAAATAATCGACAAAGAGAATATTTTAAAAAATACATAAAAGAACAGCTCTGGGAATTATTAGATTTCATAACTGAAGTAACTGGTAATGAATTTAATCCAGAAAGGGCAAAAGAGGTTGCACTAAACTCATATGAATTAGGAAAAATATGGCAAGATGTTTTTGAATTAAGAAAGAACATTCCATGCCCAGTATCTACAAGAGATACTTTTGGAGGGCTATTTCCGTTATTTACAATGACTGGATTAAAATCACCTATAAGATTATATAAAAGGATGTATAAAGAAGCAAAGGAACGTGTAGATAATGGAATTGGTGCTTTAGAAAAAGAAGAATTCAGACTAATGTTTGAAGGAATACCATTTTGGTATAATCTCCGCTTTTTTTCAAATTTAGAGCGATGGAATGCAATTATTGTATATGAACCATATGTTTACGCTTTTACGAAATATACAAATCCAAATTTAACAAAAGAGATGGTTATTAATAATCCAGTGGAATCAATGGCAGAGTTAGTTCTCAGTTTTTGGTATATCTACGATCTTAAGACAAGATTCGAAAAAATTAAAGAAACTGTAAGAGATTGGAAAATAGATGGTGTTTTATTACACAATAATATGTCTTGCAGACCGAATGCTTGTGGAATGTATGATTTGAAACGTAAATTAATGGAAGAAGCGGATATTCCCACACTCGTAATTGATAGTGACATGAATGATCCAAGAAAAATGAATGAAACCCAAGTTCTCAACCAAATTGAGAGCTTTATAGAAATACTTCGAAAAAGAAAAAAAAAGTAAATTATTATTTTATTCTCGAGTTCTCTTTGCCATACGTACTATTAGCACGATAACAACGGCTAAAACCGCAGCACCTATTATAGCTGAAGTGATGATAATAATGGGCATTAGATTCTCATCTTTTGGTAATGATTCTACTATTTTAACTAATTTACTTCCACTACCTCCAATTAAATCCGTATAATCATATGCCGGATAGAAATAATCACCTGAATGAGCTGATACCGAACCTGAGACTGATCCACTAGCATTCACAAAAATCAAATCTTCAGTATTAAGAACATCAGCAACTACCTGCCATGTAGCTGTTCCAGTATCACCCGCTGGCAGATTTGCAGGACTAAGATTTTTAGTTTCCATTTCCCCAGGTGCAAGTGAAAAACCTACTGGTAACTGTATTGTTGCCTTACATGTCGAAGCTGGATATACTGGAGAAAAAGATGCGGGAATCACATATTCAACATTTGCTCTCACAGTAAAGGTTGAATTAAGTGCTACGGAAGATGAACAGCTTACAGTCACATCCCATGGGCAAATAAAAAGTGCCCAATTTGAGGAATAAGCCCATAAATTCATAAAAGTACTATAACTAAGATTATAATAAGGACCAGCTGTATACCAAGGATCATGTGTTATTATGGTAGTAATACCTCCATTTTCAATATAACCAATAACTACTCTAAAGTGACCAGAGCTATGTGACAAATCATACCATTGCAAAACTACCATTGGGTGACCATCATCAATTATATCGATTAAATAACTAATACTTGGTAAGAGAACCTCAAAGGCGCCATATCCGATCTTCCTATTTGTGTATCCTGTGATGCTACCTGGCATTTCCATACCTACAGAGGTACTTAATCTACTAAAATGAGTTGCTCTTCTCATATCGTCTGTGTAACAACCATAAGATGGATCAGCTCTTGAAGCATCAGCTATTTCTAATTGTGGAATATCAGGTCCATAAAAGTCATATACCATTTCTAAACTTGCGGGTCCACAATAATAATTTGTTGTTTGGAAATAGTGTGGAACTGAAGGGATTATAAATGTTGTAGCAGCAGTATGTAAGCCAGAGTTCTTGTCGACATTTTCTTTAACTTGAAAGATTTCAACTTTTACAAATCCTATTCCAATGATCTGTCCTAATAATGCGAAAAGTATAAATAGAGTTGCCCCAATTCTTTTATTCATTTTATTTTACCTTAATTCATCAATTTTAGAATCCTTAATTATAAGAGATTTCAATAAAGATAAATAAGCTAAATCACTATTTAAAGACTTATGTGTCTTTATTATTGTTTATTTGAAAAATAGACAATTAATTAGAAATTTTTACATAGGAATTGGGGGTAACGATAAGATATTGATCTCCCAAACGCCCCATTGATCCCCCATTTTCTCTTAAAAAAGCTTTTAAATCTTCTATTCCTCTTTTAAGTTCAGAAATATCAACTTTTTCAAGGATTTCAGTAGCATTTATAATTAGTATTCTTCGGCCTAGTAATTGTTTTTTTATATCTTCAATTTGATCGAGAGAAGAAAAATCATATTTTTTAATTAAGAAATTTTGAAGTAGGGAAGAGTA
>JBHLKV010000232.1:0-4008 GCA_048886305.1 Candidatus Hodarchaeota archaeon | reverse complement strand
CTTATGATAAATTAGAGGGAATAATTTGGCAGAACATAACCGTTATTTTTCAAGCAGAGATCTCTCAGAGTTTAGAAAATCAATATGAAGAACAGATAAAAAAAATTGATAAAGAAATTAAATTAAACCCAGAAAATCTTGAATTATACTATTTGAAGATTAGAATTTTGATGTATTTTAACCAATATCAAGAAGCAATAAAATTATTAGAAGAAATGTTGGAACTTTTTCCTGAAAGTGAAAAAGATATTAAGATGCTAATGGCAGCTGTCTTTAAAAGAATGCAAAGCCTTAAAGCAGGATTAGAGATAATTAATGAATTAATTCAAAAATTTCCAGAGGATAATGATCTTATTTGTTATAAAGCGTATTGGTTGCAATATTTAGATAAAAAAGAGGAAGCAATAGAAATTATTCAAAATCTCATAAAAGCCGAACCTGAAAATGGAATTTATCTAGATACGTATGGTGAAATTTTGATGTATTTTGAAGAGTATGACGAAGCAGCAAAAAAATTCGTTAAAGCAATCGTGATCGGAAGTGATGATTGGTACATTTATCAAACTTATATTAAATTAGGGATTTGTTATAAAGCGCTAGAAAATTATGATTTAGCACTACAAAATCTCAAAAAAGGTAAAGAATTAACAAAGAAAAGTACATCTGACCCTGAGACACAGCAAAAATGGGTTTCAATTGCAGATCTTTTTCTCTCAGAAATAAAATAATTAACAAAATTCATTGCATAACGCAATGGACAACTTGTATCTCAGATTTGCAGAAGAATTAGACAAAGTTTTTAAAAATATGGACATTCCACCTTTAGGTTTGATTTTTATTGGATTTCATAAATTACTTATTTATTAAGCACTGGATCCAGCATTCTATTCAATTTGGTATAAAACTCAGGTTCAGGCATAAGAAATTTTTTCATGAATTGAATGTTCCCTAATTCAAATACTAATTCACTCGGTAATTCCGTCTCCTTTAGGTAAATACTGAAAAATGGCTTATGTTTTGTTAAGGCAAAACTAATTTCTTTTCGCACATATTCAGAATCTATTATATGAGGTGTGATAAATACGAGAAATGCGCTACATCGCTCTAAATTGTCAACAATTGACTTTTTCCAATCCTCACTAATAGGAATGCCTTCGTCATACCAGATGTTTTTCCCTGTCTTATTAAGATAATCGATTATCGGATAAACCTGGAGTCTGTCAGTGTGAGAATAGCTAACAAAAACAAATGGGCCATCCCCCTCATATGCCTTAAATGGCATCTGAAATTGCTGCGGATCCGAAAGAAAACTTTCATAAATTAATTCCTCAAGAGATGCTATCTCGTTTACTTTTATTTCTGTATTTTTGTTGTTAGCATCTTGTAGTATTTTCATGAGGTTAGGTTCTTTTCTAACAGCCTCGGAAAAATGTATTAGTTTCTGTCGGGCGCTATAGGACTGCCCTTGGAACATATAACAAATAGAAAAAGAATCAACTGAAGTTATAAGCACTGTGTGTTGACCAAAGTTCACACGATCAAATGATTCAGAAAGAATTTGGTCGCAAAATTTATTACATGAAGATAAAAATTCACTAAAATAGGTACTGTCAATTGTTACATCGGCAGTGAATGGATTAGATAATAAGTAATTTCCCTCTTTAGTCATAATGGTTAGCAGTACAGGTTGCTCAGCTTCCAATTTCGGAAGCTTTATTGCCCGTTTTCGTACCATTCCTTCCATTTGTTCGTTTAAGCGTGATAGTTCGATACGTTTTACTAAGGGTGCTTTTGAGTCCTTTAGTTTTTTCCATACATCAAGTTGTTTAAGCAATTCATCATGTTCATTAGAAATTCTCATAGCTAATAGTTTAAGACCATATTTTTCGGCTATTTCTTGCGATTTGGCAAAAAGTCTCCGTGCTTTATTTATATTTAATGTAAGCAACGATACTCTAGCTTGTAGTAAATAGGTTTCAGCTAATAGCCAATAAGATCGCCACATTTCGACAATATTAATCAATCGAGATAAATAGCTCTGAAATTCCTCTAGTATTTGTGGTTCATTCGTAGCATTTAATTCGAATAGGAGTAAATCACATAGATTAAGGAGTGACATCATAATAAGTTCATTATTTGAATCCTCATCTTCAAGAATTTGTTTTAAGATTTCTTGAGCTTTACTCTTATTAATGATTCGGGGGCTATATTTTAATAGCATTGCCTTATCAAAAAGGTACCATAATTTAACGGATTTGCCTTTCAATTGATTACTCAATTGTTCGAATTGGTCAAGATATTCCTGTGCCTTTTTGAGATCACCCTTATCAAGTAATGTTTGAATTAAAAAATCGTAAGGAATCCATAGTAATGTTGTATACCCAAACTCAGTTAATAGTGTCAGAGATTGTTCTGAACACTCTAAAGCACGTTCAAGTTCTCCTTTCATTCTATATACATTCGCCAAAGCATTAAGGATTATTGCGATTGATAATTTATCGTTAAGTTCTTTGAACATTACCAAGCTCTGCTCATGAAGTATTTTGCTATGATCTAACTCCCCTTTGGTCCCGAAATACATAGCTTCTTGAGAAAGACACCAAGCAATGTGATATTTCATATTACTTTCTTTGGCAAGAGCTAAAGCACGCTCTAAGTACTCAAATGCTTGATCCAGTTCACCCTTGTGAAACCATAAAATACTTTCTATAACCAAAAGGCTTTCGGCAATTTCATAGTTATCCCCATATTCTTCTCGCAATGCTAAACTCTTTTCAAAATGCTCTAATGCCAAATCGAAATCTCTTCTTTTTGCATAAACTGAACTGTAAAACATCCCTTTAAGATATGCTAAACTTGCCTCTCTTTTTTTGTAGTATTTTAATGGTTCATTAGTCAGAGTTTTTAACAAGTCTTCTCCTTGCTTTATGATTTCCTCAGCTTTTTCAAAATTAGCAGACCATATTAAAGCCGAACCCATATAATATAAAGCATCAACTGATAAGAGACTTTTTCCTAATCCTAAACTCTCTTTATACGTTTGTTCAGCAAGCTCGAGAAGCTCTTTATTTAAAGATTGCTTATATTTAATGTAACACTTTAGAAGATGCCATGATACTAAATCATAGAGAGAGAGCTCTCCTTTTTCCTCGAAATCCTTCATTAATTTAAGGGCATCATCATATTTGCCTTCTAAAATAAGCTGTTTTGCTTGAATCAATTCTTTAGATTTCGAGCTAGCCATTATTCTATCATAAATCAAAATGATTTTTGATTAATTTCTCAATTTCAAATATTAAAGTTGATTGCTGATAATATAAGTATATCGGAGTTGATAAATTACATCTTTAATTTATTCTTCTAAGATAACAAAAAATAAAAGTATGATCTATTTTGAAAGAAAAAGCTTTTATGAAGTATCTTTTGGAAAATAATGTAACTCAAGAACAAGCTATTGGTTTTGTTTCTAGATTAAATGAATTCAACAATTATCTTGGAAAAAAGGATTTGAATGTTGATTCAATTCCCACTGGAGGAATTCTCGAATATACAGAATATTTAATTGAACATGGGAGTGAAAAGGTATTAGAATTGTTAATAGCTCTATATCACTATGCTCATTTCGCGAAAAAATATGAATATATCATTGAGATTACTGATATCGAAGAATCTTCCAATGCAATAGACAATCTGTATCTTAGAATTGCTGAGCAATTCGATGAAAAAATTCGAGATGAAATTTTTGAGGATCTGGACATTCCACCTTTAGGAGTCGATCCTGATAAGAAACCAGAATTTACCAAAGAGATTATGAAAAGATTAGAAGAGAAACTTGGTGTAGAAGAAACTATAAAATTATTAACACCATGCCTTCATGGACGTCCTCTTGAACCGATTAAAAGAGACAGAGAGGATTTTTTAAGATTAAACGATATTGATGAATTTTTAACTTTAAAAAAACAGGAATTAATAGAACGTGTTCAAAAACATCAAAAAGAAGGGACTTTA
>JBHLKV010000231.1:0-4035 GCA_048886305.1 Candidatus Hodarchaeota archaeon | reverse complement strand
GCAAAATTCTTACTGATATTTTAGAATTGTCATTTAAAAAAAATCAAGATTTTGTATTAAAATTTATTAGAATTATTTTCACGATGATATTTTTCATTTTTTCTTATGTAAACTAAGCCATACAAAATTATTAATGATTTCTTCTCCTATCTCTCTTGTTTTAGCAATAATTCTTTCATCATAAATACTTGAACGAAAATAATAAGCATCATGAGTCTCAGGGTGAAATTGGAGACCATAAATCATTTTATTTTTATTGCGGATATACTGTACTATTTTATATCCTCTAATTCTGGTTGTAGAATCTATATCAAAAGAATTTTGAATTTTTGAATCATTAGGAGAGACAAAATCTCTATGGAATACATCAACAGGTATATTTTTTTTTGTTATTAAATCGTCAGTGTTCTTCAGGAGAATAAAAATTATTCTCCCTCCTAATAAACTGGGAATTCGCATCCTGCATACTTGACTACCAAAGGTGTACGCAATAATATGAAATCCAAAACATATACCTAGAATTGGCATATGATTGACAGCTCTTATTAATTCTATTTCTTGATCAAAAAATTTTCTCAATTTATCATTATAATAGAAATCAGAAACATTTAAGCTGGAGCCAGATAAAATAATTCCAATACAATCCTCAATATATTGTAAAGTTAATTTTGAAAAATGAATAGTCTTAATTTTAACATTAGCTATACTCTCATTTATAATTGACTCAATCCTAGAAATTCTGTCTGTTGGAAAACCAATTGGATAATTATCAATAAGAGCAATCTTTATTTCTTCTTCCTTATTATTTTTATCTTCCATAATAAAGTCATCTTTATTATAAATAGCTATTAATAAGTTTTTTATTAGGATAATAAACAAAGGATTCAATTTCTTGTCCTTTTAAACTTTTCACTGTTACTAAAATCCTATGGTATAAAGATCCTTCCCCTTCAATAAGATCTAATGCCTGAAATAATTTATTATCTAACCCATAATAAATTTCACCAATTACATGTGAGTTTTCATCACGTATAATAAATGGAAATCCTAAGGAAGGAGGCGAAACTTTTCTATATTTTGGTAATATAGCTTTTTCAAACTTTAAATGTTGAAGAATATAATGCCTACTTTGCCCATGTTGCAATGTTCCATAGACAAAAAGTCTATCACAATTGATTAATTCTTCCTTTTTATCCATTTTTTTTCATACTTCTGTTATTAGAAAAAATCACCAAACAATCTGTTTAATAAAGATTCGGATTCGGATTGTACCCTTATTATGCGATCATCTTCCATTAGTGGTATACTAAGATTTTGAACTTTAAGATTATTTACAACTTTTATGTTCTTGAAATTAGTTACCAATCCATCTATCTCATCAAATGAGAATTTATATTCGGCAGATAATTTCCCACGAATCTGAGCACCTTTATTAATTTTATATTTATTGTTATTCCGATCAGCTACAATTCTAGGTTCTAATAATTCTATAATAGCTTGAGTTCTTCCTTGTTGTCTTAATTTCTCAATTTTTCTTGTTTGATATTCGATATCCAATTCTTTTTGAATTAAATCAGATTGAAGTTTTTGATGAGGTAAATTTTTTATTGAAATCCCCAAATAACTTTGATATTTTTTAGTTTCTTCAATCCATCTTGATACACTTGTTATTAAAGGTTCCTCTATTCTATTATTTCTCTGAAAAATTGACTTATATCCATTTGCAATTGCATTTTGAGTATTAATTTGATGATAAGGATCTTTTGTAATTTCTCCAATTGATTGTAAATAAACGGCATGAAGAGCGGATACACAATTGAGATATGCTAAGTCTAGTAAGTCTTCAATATTGTACTGAACATCAACAATACGAACTTCTACTCGATTCCTAGTTGGTAATTCATCAATATCATCACTGATATTTGTAAAAGGACCTCTGGGAGTTATATCTACGAGACGTTCTCCTCGAGGATTTGTAATTATTTTTTTAGCGTATTCATCTTCTTCAAATCCTATCTTAAGTTTATATCTCATACGACCATAATATCGCATTGGAACTAAAGCTGGACGATTTTCAGGAACTTCTATAACAGCAAAACCATTTGGTTTAAGAACAGTACTGTTAGCACATCGATTACTAGCAATGTTAGTGACATTACCTCTATAAATCGGTGAATTCGCTGAAATGGCTATTAATTCGGGAAGATAATTCCAAAGATAATTATAAACTGCTTTCATTTCTTCGGGTGTCATTAAGCTACCTTTTCTTTGAACAGATACATTAATATGTGTGCCAGAAATGGGATTTGGATCGCTTTGTATTGGGTGAAGACTTTGCGCTAGAATTTTTACACCAATTTTTTTTGCTGCTTCTGTTACCAATTTTCTCCCCTCCACTACAGCTTGTTCTAAAGATGTAGGGGTTAAAGGTAATGTAACATATTCTATTTGGGAAGGTGATGGCTCTGCATCTAACCCTCGTATTTTAACTTGTAATGAATTTAGAAATTTAGTATCTTTTTCGAGAATTTCGGCAGACTTTACCATTATATCATCGGCAGCTTTTGCCAAAGTTCCATTTTTATCAATTATAAGGAATTCTTCCTCAATTCCGCATAAGACTTGATATTCATTAAATGGATCTTTCTCTAGATCTCCTATTTTTTGATGAAATAACATAACTCTTCAAAATAATTAAGATATTTTCTTGTAATACTAAAAGCATATCGTATTAAAAAATTATTAAATCATTGAATAAATCAATCCTCATCAATTAAACATTTCCATAAAAGCACCTAAGCGAGTTTTAACTTGCTCTACATTTTCTCCAATTTTATTAAATGTTAGAGCAATACTCGGAATTTCTAGGTCTCTTCGAATTTTTTCTTTTAGCATTGCATAACAATTTGAAACTGAATGGCAGCCAAATAATTGAATAAAAACAAGCCCATCAGCATTTAATTGCTTAGCTAATCTTATGTAAGAATCTGTAAGAGTGTCATTGTCACACCCGATTCCTGTTTTAGTAGCATTCAATAGAAATTGGGCATATGCTTCTACAGGATCCGAGAATTTTGAGATTGGTATTTCTTCCAAGAGTAGTAGCATGTCCCAATCAGCATATAATGCCCTACCTCCTAACTCATAAATTATTTCATGACTTTTTGGTTCCCAACCACCAAACATGGGTGTGACTAGAATTCGTGGCATTTTACTTACGTCCATTCCAACCTTTTTCCTAATTCTCTCTCTCATTTCATTTACTAAGGATGACATATTATCTCTATACCGTTTTGCATTGGAATTATAATCCTGAAAACTGTTATTTAAAATTACTAATATTTCGCTAAACGTAGCTGGATTACAAGGATAAAAATCAGATGTGCTTATTTCATATAGAACTGTTTTATAATATTTTCTTATTTCATTAGCTACTTGAAAATGATTTCGCAAAATATGTTTATCATATTCATTTCCGCTTATCTCTTCTAATTCCTTAATAGCATCATATATATTTTCGGTTAATAATTCTAAAGAATTTCCAATGTTTCTTGGAGGAATATCTACCCAGACTTGTTTTGCAGGATTTTCAATTGTTTTCAAGGATTCTAAATACTTATTCCATGCACTACATCGTATTGTATAATTTAAATTTGCATCATAATTTTTTCCTTTTGTAACATGCATTCCATAGAGGGTTTTTATTCCATAGCAAAAATCGGTAGGGACACCGTTATCAATTCCAATATCATACATTTCATTGTATTTATCATTTACAGTATCTATCACATCACCTATAATTTCATCGATGATTCTACTTGCTTCACTAATTCCAAGATTTTTTATAAAACCTAAGAACTTAGAAACATTTGCCCAACCGAACACTTTTCCAGCTGAACCAAGATAAGTTAGATACTTATGTATTTTAAAAGCATGGGTTCTAATTGGAAATACAGGGACTAAGTCAGGAAATCCATAGATTAAATCTGAAAACGGTAAAGCAACTGATATTAATTTTTTCTTTTCTCGGAACTT
>JBHLKV010000230.1:0-4038 GCA_048886305.1 Candidatus Hodarchaeota archaeon | reverse complement strand
CATATTTTAATCCATAATTCAGAGCAGGGGGTTTTCCCTTTTTAGGAAGATCCTCTGATAACACTTCTATAGCCATTGTATGATGTTCTTTAGCAAAATTTCTACAAAAATCAGTAGTATCATCTGTTGACCCACTGGTAATTATTATTATTTGGACATTATCCATTGGATAATTAGATTCAATAATCGAGTTTAAAGTCCTCTCTAATAATACTTTTTCATTTTTACAAGCAATTAATATGCTTATATACGTATAATATGGTTTTTTGGTTCGATACCCTCTCCCAAATGATGCTAAGAAATGAATTCCGTAAAAAATAACAAATCCCCATAACATAACTAGACCAATTAATGGAAATATGAACGACCAGTAAATTAAAGGGTCAAGGATGAATCTATCAATTGCTCTTTTTACTCCTGATGACCAAAAAGGTGCTAGATACATGTGAAATAGCACAAACACTATTACCCATACAGATCCATATAGTAAATATCTTGAGATTTTCATATTATCATTCTCCTTTATCTAATCTTTTTAAATTTTTCCAAATATATCTAGCAAAAAGAATCACCGAAAGGGCCATTATACCTAAAAGACTAATTTGATAAATCAACATCGTCCAATTTATTATCCATTCGTGTGATACTGACCATATTTCAGTTGCATCGGGATTGATTAAATGGGTTAATAACACCGCAAGACTAGAAGTACCATAGAGTGCAAAAAACGTAGTTATTAATAATATTCGTGTTATTCTTTCACCAATAAATGGTTTTGTCTCATGTAATCCTAATCCTTCATGCCTTGCTCTCATATACTCATAAATAAAAATTAATAAAATATTAGTCCAAACCATCCATGCAAAACTGTATCCATTCGATAAAACCACTAAATTAGTAGGAACTAAACATACCAACATTAATGTATCACTGACCCTATCAATCACATTATCTAACCAACCACCACTTTTGGATTTAATATCTAATAACCTTGCTATAGAGCCATCAATCCCATCGATAACTCCTGTAATTAATACTAAAGCAGCTAAAGCAAAAAACAAAGAGCCATAACCAAGTTGATCTGAAAATAAATCTAAAGTGTGTCCCCTACTAGCTATTATCACACCATAAAATATAAGAAATGATAAAATTAGATTTATGAACGATACCATGTTTGGAGTTAAACCCCATTTAATAAAAAGTTTTGCTCCGTGATATGTTATTGGCATATAGATTTTACCAGCTGGGTCCTTTTTCATTTGTGCAAATTGTTCTTCTAATTTATGAGCTTGTCCGTGATCACCAAGCCAATCTTTTATGAACTCATCCAAGCTTATAAACTCTTGTTTTGGATATTTTTTAGAGATTCCGATAATGAAAATGATAATGAGTAGCCCAAGTAGAACTAGTGGAAATATTATATCAAATAATATTTTTAACATGTTGATTACCATGTATAATTTTATTCTTTATTGTTCTTATAAATTTGAAATTTGGTAATTTATAATAGAGTTTAATATATTATTTAAATTTAGTGTTGAATTTATTAGTAGATTAAATGAAAGGTTATTATATTTAACTTGTATTTATAATATTAATACTATCATCTAAGTAGAATAAATACCTTGAAAAACCTTGAACCTTTTTTTAACCCAAAAAGTATTTTAATTGTAGGTGTTTCAAGGAAAGCTTATACTTTTAGTTATACAGTCTTAAAAAACCTTTTAGAGATTTTTTATCAAGGCAAGCTTTACATTTTAAACCCTAATGCTAATGAGATATTAGGTGTTAAATCCTATCATTCTTTAGAAGAATTACCTGAAATTCCAGAACTAGCAGTAATAGTTTTGGGTACAAAAATATTAGATATTGTGGAAGAATTAGGGAAGTATGGAGTAAAATATGTAACTATTCAATCTGAATTAAAAACAGGAATAAACGATACAGATTTAACATTAAAATTGCATAAGGTTTGCGAAAAATATGGGATAACATATTTGGGACCTTCAATGATAGGAATTATTAATTTCATTGATAACTTCACAACATCGATTATTCCTGTTAGACAGCATATAATGCGAGAAAATAAGAACATAACAGAGGGTATAGGTTTTATAGCACAATCCGGAGGTTTAGCAGGTGCTCTAGGGTGGTGGACACCTTCACAAAAATTACCAATATCAAAAGTTATACATTTAGGAAAAGGCTTTCACGTTAGTGAACAAGATATTATTGAATTCTTTCTTAATGATGAAACAGTTAAAGTCATCTCTTTATTTTTAAGGGAAATTTCGGATGAATTAATAGCTGCAGTAAAGGAAATCTCTCTATATAAACCAGTTCTTTTCTTTTATGTGGGAAAAGATGAATTAAAAGAAAGAAAACTAGAAAAAGCAGGAGGAATATCAGTATTAAACTATATTGAGCTTTTTGAGATAGCTAAGATATTCTTATGGTGTCCAGAGCCTAAAGGTCCCAATTTAGGGATTATTGGACCTAGTTCTGGAGCAATTCATCTAATTGTAAAAGAAATGAGAAAACAACATTTATCTTTGGCAAAACCAGATAAAGAATCTCAAGACATAATTAAAAATAAAATAGGTGGTTCTACTTGCGCATATGGTAACCCTGTTGATTATTGGCCTCCAGAGAAATTTATTGGTATCAAAATATGTGGTATCTATAATACTTCTGCTTCTACATTATTAAAGGACGAACATGTTGATGGATTAATCCTTGCCTTGGAATTTTTTATTGAAATTGAATTCGATTTTAATATATTTGATAATATAAGAAGAACAAATCCAGATAAACCAATTATCGCAATTCTTATACAAGCTGAGCATGAAGGAGCAAAGCGTGTATTTAAATCTGCTTCCGAGATAAAAATTCCCGTCTTTGAAAATGAAATTGAGCGTGCTGTACGAGGATATAGATTATTATATGACTATTATTCAAAAATAAAAAAGAAATAAAAATTAGCTTTTAAGAAAAAATTTCGTTTAATTCTTCAGGCACCTCATCTGCCTCATCCATTAAGGAAAGAGCATAAATAGATTCTCCGCATTTACACTCTTTTGCCTCAAATAAGTAGAATTTAAACTGATTTTTCCAATTGCATATTTGAACATTACGAATGTTAGCAATATCCCCACAAAGACAAAATATAGCTAAACTTGGCGAATAAGAGGGAATTATTGCCTTAAAATCCTGGGGTGCTTTGCTAAAATCACATTCATTTAGCATATCATTTATTTTTTCAGCTAAAGAATCTTTTAGAGTTGGAATAAAGTTATTTATTACTCCACTATGTCCTCTCATATTTGTAAGAACAATGAAATTTTTTTCGTGTTTTTCTGTTTTTGCTTTTTCTGGAAAAATTGGCTGTTGATATTGCAGAAGGTTCTCAGGTATAGGAATTGGTTCCATACCAGCAGGATAATCAAATGTATAGAAAAACTGATTAATACCTCTTACATTTTTGTGGCTAATCATTTTAAGATTTTCATAATCTCTACTAGATAAAGTAAATTTTATTAATTGTAGAGGAACTTTCAAATCAAGAAGTTTTGATCTCACATTATCTAAGACTTCACTTGCAAAACTTTTTAGAATCATAATGTCTTCTCTATTGTCGGCATACATCTGATTTTTATTTTGCTCTTTAAATTGAAACCATTTTTTAACTATACTTCCCTTTATCAATTGAGGAACCATACAAAATACACATAAGAGTGGGAAGAGAAAGAAGAGAATTCCCTCTATAAACGATAATCCAATGATAAGAACAAACATTGGGATTAAAATTAAAAAAGTTAATTTCCGTAATCGTTTATCCATTGATGCTTTAACTCCTTTGCTAAAAGCAAGCTCTTCTGCTTTAGCTTTCAACTTTTTTACCGTATCAATAATTTTCTTTGATTCAAAACTTTGTACCAATAATTTATCTTCTTCCCCTTTCTCAAAAGTTGTCATATGACTTCTTATTTGACTAATATATTGACTTACAGCACGTTCTTTATAGATAAAATCTAAGGT
>JBHLKV010000229.1:2136-4106 GCA_048886305.1 Candidatus Hodarchaeota archaeon | reverse complement strand
ATCAATGGTAAAAAGATTATAAACTTAAAAGATTATGTTATTTTTGATATCAATAATTTAAGAATTTTGGTGACAGGGGTAACACCTGCTTATAATGAGTGGTATAACCTTTTTAATAAAAATGTAGAGGACCCATCTGAGGCATTAAAGCGACTTCTTTCTAAAATTGATAAAAAACAATTTGATCTACTAATTGTTATATCGCACTTAGGTTTAGATAATGATAAAGAATTAGCAAAAAAAGTACCAAATATTAATATTATTATTGGAGGACATTCTCATTCTGTTCTTAATGAATGTGCTGTAGAAAATAATACGATTATCTGTCAAGCAGGTTTTTTGGGTGAGTATGTAGGAGAACTTATTATAGATTATGACTATAAGGACAAATTTATAAAGAATTTTAAAAATCGATTAATTCTCACCAAAGATTATCCAGAGGATCCTATAGTCAATGAGATTATTAAAGAAAACTCAAAAAAAGCAATAGATAACATGTCTCAACCTCTCTATAAGATTGATATTGAACTAAAGCATTCTTTTTCTGAAGAAAGTCAAATAGGCAATCTTATGGCCGATGGTTTAAAGGATTTCTTAAACAGTGATATTGGTATAATTAATAGTGGAGTTTTGAATCATGGAATCGAGAAGGGTTATATCACAAAATTAATTCTACATCAAATCTGTCCATCTCCTTTGAATCCTACCATTGTGGAAATTAAAGGAAATGACTTATTACTGACATTAGAAAAATCTTTACTTCAAGAGTTTCAATTAGCTGATGGAGCAGGGGCAGGATTTAGAGGAAAGTATCTTGGAAATATTCAAGTGTCTAGTAATGTTCAAATATACTATAATCAAGCGAATAAACCATTAAACAAAATTCAAGAAGTAAAAATTAGTAATCAATTATTAGATCCACAAAAATGGTATACAGCAGGAACATCTGATTATCTACAACGTGGAACTGGCTATGAGGATTTTGGTAATTGTAAAAATGAAGTTTATAGACGAGAATGGCTAAGGGACATCCTTGAAGAATATTTAAAAAAAAATAGGTATGTAAAAAAAGCTATAATTAACCGATTTATCCCAACAGAATAATAGAAAAAAAGATAAAAAAATTAAATTGGGCGAAAATATTCAATATCTAAAATTCGTTTTCTAGGTTTTTCTTTAAAAACAGCCTTAACTCGCATTCCCACTTTTAATTGTTTAGGATCTCCAACATTTATAAGATGTACAATATCAGTGTCCGCACCCTCTAATCTAATTACTGCATAAGAGTAAGGCGGTTCAAGGGGCATTACTGGTGTTTTGTGCGTAATTGTAGTAAAACCTACGACTGTACCTTGATTTCCAACCTCTACCCATTCTTCCATTTTTTCAAAACATTCAGCACAAATCATTCTTGGTGGAACAAATACTTTGTTACACTTAGGACATTTTACACCCGTGATTCTTTTACGTTTTCCAATTTCGGTTATAAACCGTTCAACATATGCTCCTGCTGTGTGTTTATAGGGTACTTTTATTTTTCCTCTAAATATTTTCTTCTCATCAATCTCCACATTTTTCACCTTATTTGTTTTTCATACCTCTCTAATAACTTTAAAATATAATATATCACCTAGATTTCCTTCCCTTTCATCTTTAAATACAGCTTCAACTCGCATTCCTACTTTCAATTTAGCAGGATCCGTTTCATCTACAAAATGCATAGTATAAGTATCAGCACCATCCAATTTGAATATTGCATAGCCATATGGAAAAGGACGTAGACCTCCTGTTTGAGGATCTACAAAAGGATAATTTACTACCGTGAAGCCGGACAAGGTTCCCTTGTTATCTAATTCGACTAGATCCTTTACCTCCATCTTAATAAAACATTCTACACATACAGTTCTGGGTGGAAAATGTACTCTACCACATTTTGGACATTTACTTCCTAATAGTTTTTTGTTTTCTTT
>JBHLKV010000229.1:0-2036 GCA_048886305.1 Candidatus Hodarchaeota archaeon | reverse complement strand
ACACATACAGTTCTGGGTGGAAAATGTACTCTACCACATTTTGGACATTTACTTCCTAATAGTTTTTTGTTTTCTTTTAGCTCTTCAAAAAATTTGACAGATAATTTACCTATTGAATATCTATAAGGTAGATCAGTCTTCCATTTAATCTCAAAAGGTTTTTCTTTCTGTTTACTCATATTTTGTAATCACCTCATCGGTTCTTTTCCTAGTATTAATATTTCTGTCCAAAGTGAACCACCAAAACCCATTCCTAAAGCATTCTCTACATCATGTACTTGACGTTTTCCACCTCTGCCCATTACTTGAGTTGCTGCTTCAGCTACTCGAATTAACGCCGTAGCTCCTATAGGATTAGTACTTAATACACCTCCCGATGGATTCACTGGTAATTCTCCACTCATTTCAGTAACTCCTTCGTCTAATAATTTTCCTCCTTCACCAAATTTAGCAAACCCTAAGGCCTCTGTCCAAGCTAATTCACTCCAACTTGTAGGTTCATATATTTCAGCGACATCCAAATCTTTTATTGGATTAGTGATTCCTGCTTTTTTATATGCTTTCTTTGAAGCAATTGTAGCAGTAGGGAGATTATACATGATATCATCAGTTCCATAAGTATAATAATGAGCTGTTTCTAATGCTTTAAACCATGCTGGATTATCAGTTATCTTCTTAGTTTCCTCTTTATTTGCATAAATTAGTGCACATGCTCCTTCACTCTGGGGACAACAATCATGTAATCTTAATGGATATGATATCATTTGTGAGCTCATAACATAATCTACTGTAATATCGGGCATTTGAAGATGAGCAAATGGATTATTAGCAGCATTACGACGATTTTTTACAGTCACTTTTGCTGCTTGTTCTGGTGTTGCTCCATATTTGTCCTGATATATAGATGCCATAAGAGCGAGTGGACCTAAGGCCCCCGCTAAAGAAGGTCTTTCCCACACAGGATCGAAAGCTGTAATTATTCCTGTAGTAGCACCACCTTCATTTAACTTTTCCCATCCTACTACTAAAACGTTCTTATAGATTCCCGATGCAATGTAATGATATCCACATATTGCCAGCGAACTTCCAGTAGTACCTCCAGTTGCTACTTTCATTACAGGTTTCATGTATCCCGGGGCAGCTTCAACTCCGGTCCACATTTCCGAGAAATTTATTCCTTCAAAATGATCCATATTTCCTATCAGTATAGCATCTATATCTTGAGGTGCAAGTTGTGCATCATCAAGAGCCATTTTCACAGCTTCATAAATCATCTCAGGGATATTAACGTCTCGTCTTTTACTTCTATATTTAGTTTGACCTATTCCGACTACAGCCACATCTTGTCTTGGCATCTTTTATTCACCTCCAAAAATGAGTACTATATTTCCCTGCGAACATATCCCATTCATTCCATTTGCTAAACCAATTTTAGCATCTGGAACCTGTCGTCTACCTGCCTTTCCCATTAATTGTAAAGTAACTTCTGCTACACGGATTAGACCATTAGCCATTGTAGGATTACTTGATAATACTCCACCTGAGGGATTTACGGGAATTGCTCCATTCATCTCAGTTTCACCTGTATCAACAAACTTTCCTCCTTCACCTTTCGCACAGAATTGTAAAGCTTCATAACTCATCAATTCATGTACAGAGAACGCATCATATACTTCTGCTACATCTATCTCATTAATAGGATCAGAGATATTTGCCATTTTATAAGCTGCTTTAGCAGCACCTTCTAACCCTACCAGATCTGTCATATTTCTGTGTCCTAGATAATAAGCATCTGTACAACTTCCATAACCCTTAAGCCAAACTGGAGTATCTGTCAACTTTTTAGCAATCTCTTCCTTTGCTAAAAGCATCGCCACGGCTCCATCCGAAAATGGAGGAAAATCAAGTTCTTTCAATGGATATGCCAACATTGCAGAATCTAAAATTTCTTCAAACGATACTTTTTCTTGTAAATGAGCATAAGGATTATTTAATGCATTCATACGATTTTTTACAACTACTCTCGCTGCTTGTTC
>JBHLKV010000228.1:0-4136 GCA_048886305.1 Candidatus Hodarchaeota archaeon | reverse complement strand
CCTGGGAAAGCAGACAAGTACGGTACAAACCCTGTTGAAGACTTGACTGATCTCTGCGGTGGGCGCATTATTTTACCAACTTTAGATGATGTGAAAAAATGTTGTCAACTTGTAGAAGAGAATTTCCTAATTCAATGGGAAGAAAGTGAGGATAAACTTACTCAGTTAGGGGAGGATCAATTCGGATATTTATCGAATCATTATATTGTGCAATTAGATCCAGCATCTCCATACTTAAAAGATCTAGATATCCCCAATGAAATTTACCCTCTTAAAGCAGAAATTCAAGTTCGAACATTACTTCAACATTGTTGGAGTGTCATTCAGCATGATAATCTATATAAACCCAACTTTAAAATTCCAGATAAAATTAGGCGGCAGTTTTATCGAATTGCGGCAATTTTAGAAGATGCAGATCACGAATTTAAGAATGGGCTCGACTTTTTAAGTATCTATGAAGCAAATTATGGTGCATATATGACTGCTCAAGAAATAAATGATCAAATTGAAAGGTTGAAACTAGTCTATGAAAATGCTCCTGATCGATCAAAGGAGCTCAAATTAGTACTTAGAATCGCTAAATTAGCAAGAGCTGTGGGAAGATGGGATATATGCATAAAATTATTATCTGACTTTATCGATTCTAAAAATCCATCGTTATTACGAGAATTAGGTCTTGCTTTTTACAAATATTATGCTACAAATCCAACAGGTCCAGAATATAAACAAGGTCAAAAATATTTAGAAGAAGCAATTAACTTGGATCCAAATGATTCTGATGCATTAACGTGTTTAGGTGGTTCATGGAAGAAATTAGATCTTGAAAAAGCGTTTGGATATTATACTCAAGCTTTTCATGTTGATCCTGATGATACTTATACCGCATTCAATTACTTTATAACTCAGATTACTCTAAGTAAGAACCTTGATATCCTTGATTATTCCTTACCAACTATCGCAAACATAATTAAAATTAGTGAAGAACAGACTTCGCTTGGAATCAATATTCCCTGGGCATATCTCAATAATGGCTTATTTAAATTATTCTCTAAGGATGTAAATGGAAGTTTAAATAATTATTTACTTGGAATAAGATTTTCTACGGCAGGATGGATGATTTCTACTCATCTTAATGATTTAGACAATATTAATATAGTAGATAAGGAACTAGAAGGGATAGAATTAATAAGACAATTATTATTGCTCGGTTTAGCAATTCGATACAATGATAAAGATGCAAAAATTCGTTTGGAAAGAGAATACGGAGTAAAGGAAAGAAATTTGAGCCTACCTTTGGTGATAATTACAGGAAGTACGAAAGTGAGCAAGGAAGAGTTAGGAGAAGATTTACAGAAAAAGTTGTTAGAAGCTTCCAAATCCTATGATGGAACGATTATTTCTGGGAGTACAGTCGCAGGTGTCTGCGACCTTGTTGGTGATATTCAAAATTCATATCCTAATTCAATTAAAACTATAGGTTATATTCCAAAAGATATGCCTAATAATGTAAAGATTGATATAAGGTATTCAAACATACACCAAACAAGTGGAACCGGATTCAGCTTTTTAGAAGCACTCCGGTATTGGACAGATATCGTATTGAATGAAATCGCTATAAGTAACATTAAACTCTTAGGTATTGGAGGAGGAAAAATCTCTGCTTTTGAATATCGTCTAGCATTGATTTTTGGAGCATCTGTTGGTATATTAGAAAAAATTGCCGGATCTGGCTTGCAATTACTTCAAGAGCCATCATGGCAAGATGAAAATTTAATCATTGTGGAAAATAGTTCTGAAGGTATTAGCGGTTTTCTTACCCGATAAAAAATTATTTTTTTACCAATTCGCTTTTAAGAAATGACTCTAATTTTGCATTACAAGCAATAAATGGAAATCTTATATCTATTGATAAATTTTGATTAAGCTCCGTCCCATCTAAAGCAAAAATTATCCCTCCAGCTTCTTTTAAAATCAATATTCCAGCAGCTGCATCTACTAAACGGTTGCTTTTTCTCAAGTTGATGAAGGCTTCAATACTTCCACTTGCAACTTGACAAAGAGTTAAAGCAGTACTCCCTAATATTCGTACTCTATAAAATCTTCTTATTATTGGAGTTAATTTTAACAAATTTTCCATTATATTCTTTGTTGGAAGATTAAGCTCAAAAAAACATTCTTGAGTTATATCAAGATCGGATACATATATTCTTTTATTATTAAAATAAGAATCTTTTCCTTTTTCTGTCCAATATATATCTTTTGTATTTAGATTAAGCACTACTGCCTTTTGAATATCTCCAATTTTAGTACCGATTGCATAGGCAATAGAGACAGAACAATATGGTATTCCTCTTGCTGCATTGTTAGAACCATCTAAAGGATCAACAATTAGAACATTTTGATTATTAATGGCTTTTTCCTTATCTCCTATATATTTTTCTCCAATTTCTTCGCTAATTAGAAGTAAATCAACATTAACTTCTTTCAATGATTCAATTATTACCTTTTCTGCGATTAGATCAATATTCATTGAGATATCTCCACCTGCACCTCTAGTTGACTTCTCTGCTGCTTCCTTTACTCCCAGCAAAGGATTTATTTCATTAAATACATTTATAGCAATCTGTTTTAGGAAGTTAATATCAATTTCCATTAAAAATCATATATTACTGTAGTTAAATTAAAAAATCAGAAATAGAAAATAATTTTTATTTTTTTAAGAGATAATATTTATTCTCTCTCTTTTAATATCCTATTTTTTTCAATAATCCATTTATCTACAACAAATTTCTGATAATCCGTTTTATTATTGACATCATAGCCTGAATGTATTGTGCTCTTCGGAGTCCAAAATTCTTCCCCTGTATCTAGGGTAATTAATAAAGCCTTAGGACTCTCAACTTTGATTTTTGCTCTCACGTCAACGGTGTCAACTGAAACGCCATATTCCGTAGTTTCAACTACTTGAAGTCCGTCTCTAGCAGTTATTTGTTCAGTAAAAAGGCTATATTCATGTTCTTCATCTACTTCAGTCTTTTCTTTTACTTTAGTTTCAAAGGCTCCGCTAGTCGCAAATTCAATTTTTTCGGATAATATATGATCTAACAATAACGTCATTAAATTGATATTGGGAAATCGGAGTTTCTTTTTATAATCTCCAATTTTTATTTGTAAGACCTGACGAGATTCATCCTCCCACCCTATATAAATCTCTGTTTTACGATCTTTAAAGATATGATATCCTCTCCAGTTTGCACTTTTCCTGTTAAGAACTTCCAAGATACAAATCATTTCTTCTAATGAAATTTTGACGGTTTTTCCTTCTCCTTTTGTTGTAGTCTCCCAAGTTCCATCTTCTTTTCGATTTATACAACTTAAGAAGATATAAGGAACCATTTTAGTGGGACTTGTTACAATAATGCTTGAATTCTGTCCATAAATGGTTTTTGTATGAAAATCTGCCATTCTAATCAATTGTTTTAAAAATTAAAAATATATCTATATTCTTATTAGAAATATAACAGTTTAAGGATTTAAATATCGCTAAAAGTTAGAATTTAATTTTAGCAAACTGATAAAGAGTTACATTAATTCAATTTCCACTAATACAGATTCTGGAATTTGAATTTTCATAATGAGATGCATGCTTCTCTCATTAGCAATAATTTCAAAAAGACGTTTATGAATTCGCATCTCGAACTTGGCCCATGTGCTCGTACCCTGACCTGAGGGAGCTTTTCGAACGGGCACTCGTAATCGTTTAGTAGGTAAAGGAATAGGTCCGTATTTTTTGATCCCTTGACTTTTGCATACGTTTTCAATTTGTTCACATACTGATTGTAATGCACCTAATTCTGTCGATGACAAACGTATGCGTGCTTTCTGTATTTTTTATTCACCAAGGGAAATTATTTAAAATTTACGGTTTTAACTCTTACTCTAATTCTTTAATGTAATATCGATAATAATTGCTATTAAATAAATTTTTTTATCTAACCTTCTTTTGAACAAAACTAAGAAAACTGTAATAGAAATTTGTTTCCTAAATTTACATTATCCAAGTATCTTTTTGCAACTTTTAAGCATTTTAAAGCTTGTTCTTTTGGTGTAATGCCCAAATCTCTCATTTGATAATC
>JBHLKV010000227.1:0-4143 GCA_048886305.1 Candidatus Hodarchaeota archaeon | reverse complement strand
TTAGCATTTAGCAGATCTCTTGTATCAACTAATAATTTCATGCATTCTTCTGTCTGCTTTTTTCTAACTTCTGGATCTTTTACTGAAATTAAATGCCCTTCATATCCTTGGAGACCTACTAATTTTAAACCTTTTTGCTCCTTAATGAAATTCCCTATTTTTAATGTTGGTTCTCCTGGTTTAACTCCATTCCTCCCTAATCCAACATCGACTTCAATTAACACTTCTAATTCTATCCCTTCTTTTAAAGCATATCTGTTCAGGTCTGTTATATTCTTCTCAGAATCAACACAAACTCTAACCAAAGAATTTTTATTTAGATTAACTAACCTCTTAATCTGGTTCAATTCAACAACTTGATTTGCTATTAAAATATCATCAAATCCATTTTGAGTAAAAATCTCAGCCTCTCCCACTCTGGCAACACATATCCCTTGAGCCCCTGCATTTAATTGCATTCGACCAATTTTCGGACATTTATGAGTCTTCACATGTGGACGTAGATTAATATTGTTTTCTTTCGCAAATTTTGCCATCAATTCAATATTCTTTACCATTTTATCGTAATTTAATATAAGTGCGGGTGTAGGAATATTATCTTTCCAATCATCTTCCAAGAATGACCACTTCTTCACTTTTTAAATTTTATTGAAAATAATAAGGCTAAATCGTAATTAAAATTAATCTAGAAAATCAAATTGCAAAGATGATAGCTTTATTGGAAAAAATTATGCTTTAATCCTTTTTATTTGAAGATCTAATTATTCATTGATTTAACTTAGTGTTAGATGTGATGAAAAAAAATGTTAGAAAGATATTGTATAATACTTTAACGAGGGTGTTAGTGCCTTCATTAAAAGGGTTCTATTAACGCGAAAGTGGTAGAACAATTTACCCAAAAAATTGAGGTTCAAGTTGACACGATTCAGATACAAATTAATTAGATTTACAGAAGAAATTAGTCAATCTCCCAGTAGTTATGAGCCTTTAATAAGTTGAGTAGATAATTCCATAAAAAATATATTAGATTAAAAGTCTAAAACAATTATTACTCTGTTTTTATGTGGATCATCATGGTTTATAATGAAAAAATGGATTTGAAACTAAATAACTTAATTTCAAAATGGAAGAATTTCAAGAAAAAAAAGATGTTTGGTGGCACTGGCTACCTTTTAAATGGAAATATGGTAGCAGGAATATATAAAGATTATTATATACTCCGATTAGGAGAAGAAAATGCCACAGCTGCTATTCAACTGCCAAAAATAGTTTTATTTAATATAACAGGTAGATCTATGAAAGGCTGGGTCATGGGAGAAAAAAGTGCTTTTCAAGACGATAATGATTTAAAAGTTTGGTTAACTAAAGCGAAAGCATTTGTAGAAAAATTGCCTGCGAAAATTTAAAATTCTTTTTACAGAATTCTTAGTCCAGAAATAACTTTGTCTCCTATATTTTCAGACCTCTCTATTATAAGCGTCTTTAATCCGGCTTCCGAACATATCAATGCCACAACAGGACCCCCAAATCCTGCACCAATCACAACAGCGTCAAACTCTTGTTCCATATTATAACTCTTTCAACTTGAGGATGTTATCAATTCTTTATTGTTTTATATTTGCTTTTATCAGTAATAAAATTAATTTTTTAAAGGATCTCTAATAAGATCTTATAGTGGAGAAAGCATAAAAAAAAATAGAACAATTGATAAGATAATTAAATCTGATTATATAACAAGAGCCAAGTAAGTTCTGATTTGATTTCTTTTATTGATAAAAATTGAACTTAATCTTCAATTTTTAATTTTTGGACGAACTACTACAGTTCCTTTTGTTGGTCCTCCTCCAGGAGGTTTAAAAATATATGGATATGGGAAAAATCCTTCATCATCGTCGTCCTTTTTATGCCCACACCAATCGCAGACATCTTTTCCTTTAGGGATCACTTTTCCGCAATATAAACATCTCGACAAATAACTACGGATTTTTTGTAAAGTCATCTGCTTAAATAGTATTTTTTCTTCTTCAGTCAAGTTAACTAAATTCTCTATTGGCATATCTTTAAAATAAGCTTCAAGAAAACTTTTTCGTGATTGTTCTGGAGTAATCATATCAAGTCCAACAAGTCTAGCATTTACTACTTGTATACAATCTATAATAACTTCTCCCATTTTATGATCAACTCGAGGAAAGAGATTTTCTAAAGCAGCTTTCACAGATAATAGAAAAGGAGGTCTATTGGTTAATGTATAAATTCTAGTAGGTATTGTTTTATGTTTTACCGTAATAGTTAAGTAAAAGATTTTTTTGCCTTTAGGAAGTTTTAAAATTTGTAATAGAATAATTTCAAGTAATGTGGGAAACTTATTAGAGCAAAAATGTAAAAATTCAGAAAGTAAATTAGGTTCTGAAGAAAGATTTTTTATAATATCTGTAGTTTCTAAAATTGTTTGTAGTTCTTCAGGATTAAATATCTCTAAATATCTTTGTGCCAGAAGATATTGTACAACAGAAGGGTATCCACTCTCCAATCTTAGTGCAATTTCTTCTTTATAGATTATTTTAGCTTTAGGGTCTCCTGCTTTTGTTAACTCTCTTAACAAAGGAAATGAGATATTTGCCATTAAAATTCTGGTATCATAATCATGTTCAACCCATGCTTGAATATTTGAACAGTGACCCCAGAATTCTTGTTCAGGTGTGATTTTATGGTGTTGATCTGTTTCAGGAATTGCTCCTGGACCCCTCACAATCATATTCTGCCATATATGTCTCCCATAAATTTTGGCAGCTTCATCTATAGATTCAATCTCATCGTATAACGGTACATTGTCCATTGGTATGTTTAAAATTAAACGAATACACTGAATAAACCTCCTGTTATTTACATAAATAAAGGTTTTTCCAAACTCTAACCTAAGTGTAATATATTCATTTACTTTTTTCTCCATAGTAAAATTTGGCTTAGATAAATTGTGGTTAGACCCCCCAATGTTAAATAACATAGGCGCTACCAATTTAGATGGTTTTTTTAATTCAAGATATATAAAAATAGCTATAACTATCACAATCATTATAGTACCCACAATAATAGAATTTAATACAATAGGATCTAGTTGATCATAACTTAACCTTATAAATGGATCTGAACCACCCTCCCTTGAGTTTCCTTGTATATATCCATCATTAATTCCCCCTCTACCATACAAACAAATTGTAACTTCCTCATTAGTAAAATTTTCAGGTTTCAGAGGAATACTGAAATCAAATCCATCATTTATAATATATCCTCTATATTTTCCTTGTTGTGGTTTATTATTCCAAGTTATTGTCATTTCATCCCAAGTATCATGAGTAATATTTGCTCCGACATTGACGGTACCTATTCCATAGTCGAAATATACTACTATAATTGCTTCTGTCCACCCATTCGGAAGAGAGGAAACATCAAAATGGTAATAAGACTCAGTTCTTCCAAGATGATAATTTCCTACGAAAAGATGTTCATCTGCACCATAATTTTGATCCGGATCAAATTCATACACGTAAGCATCCTTATCAACATTAATGTTAAGAATATAACCATAGACTATTTGACGCAATGAGATAGCCCAGATAAAAAAAACTATAACCGCTATTACACTTATGAAAATTAGCCTTCTTTGACCCTTTCTTGAAATTTTGTTAAATTTCTTCATAATTGTCTTAACATTCCCAATTAAAAAAAAAAGAATTTTACTATATAAGTTTGATACACAAGTTTGCCAACAATAGGCTCAAATACAATTTTTAAATAAATGCTTAGACTAAATTAAATACAAGATTCAATAAATGCCGAAAAATAATAAGAATTTTTTCATTAAATTTGTTTCTATCAGTTCTGTAAAAAAGTTCGATAATTTTCTTTAAAATAGTTAATAAATATATAGGAATATCTTCTCTAAGTAAACTTAAATAACCATAATAATCCATATGAATATGTGATAATAATATTGCATCAAATTGAATTTTTTTCAGAATATTTAGTTATAGAAACAGGACAAGTATTATCATAATTAGATTTTTTGCATGAAATAAAAGAATTTAAATTTTTTTAAGTGTAACCCAAATGATTTAAATATGATTTTTTTTATGATAAGAATGG
>JBHLKV010000226.1:0-4192 GCA_048886305.1 Candidatus Hodarchaeota archaeon | reverse complement strand
AAAATTCTGTAATTTCTAGTAAATTCAAATTAAAGTCGTTTTTTAATATTTGATAAATTTTATGCATTGGTAACCCAATTACGTTTGAAAAAGATCCTTTAATATACTCAATAAACAGACTTGCTTTTTCTGTAATAGCATATGCTCCTGCTCTTCCCTTCCAATCCCCAGATTTGAGATAACACATCAATTCTTTCTCTGTCAATTCAAGAAATTTTACAGCAGTACTTTCATAATCAGTTACAATTTTAGGATCTATAGATCTTGTGATTGCAATCCCGGTTAATAAATTATGAACATTCCCTGTCAATCTTTTTAAGATATGGAGCGCCATTTGCTCATCTTTTGCTTTCCCGATCACCTCTCCATTGAATTCTATGATTGTATCTGCTGCTATTATGAATACATCTCTCTTGCTTTCTAATAAAATATTTTTCGTGTATAAAACTTTAGCTTTAGCTAATTCCTTTACAAGTGTAATGGGGTCCTTTATCTTCTTTTTGAAAACCTCCTCATCGATTTCTGGACCTAAAATTTCAATTGGAATTTTAGCATATTTGAATAGTTTGCCTCGATCGCCTGATTTTGAGGCTAAAACAATATTTTTCAACAATTACCGCCTTGATTTATTAAATTCTTAGCTATATACTTATAAGATTCAATTTTTTGTAAATTTTTTAAAGAAGATTATTTTGAACTTAATAATTTCAATTGATTGAAAATAGTATATATTTAATTAAATGTTCTAAACAACATAATTTATTAAAGAAAAATTATTGATAAATTAGAATTTATGATTGAATATTTTATTCCTTGGTTTATTACATTACTAATTTCTTATTTTTACCTTCTTTATATGTATATATATTTCTCCTATAAACCTGAGTTTTTAAATGTTCTTATTAGTTTTGCCGCTATGTACTCTATTTTTATTCACATTCTCCTATTTCTTCTTTTATTGAGTCTAGATGCAGAACTTCACGAAATAATTCTTCCAATCATGCTCTTAACCCTTAATGGACCACTTTTATTGATAATTATTTTAATTTCACTAGCCAATGGGATTGCGTATTTTTATAAAAGGATTTTAAAAAAAGATCTTTCAGATTGGAGATATAAAATTGAAAAAAAAATAAATAACAGAAGTAAAGTTAGGAAAGATGTTTCTAGAAAAATTGATCATGTTTTGATATTTGTAATATTGCTATTTGTATGGATTCTTGGTGTTTTTATAGCAAAATTGTTTACAGGGACAACAGAAGGTATGATTCCAGAAGAAAACAATATGTTATTACTATATTTTAGAATTTTATTAAAAACAAATTCAATTAAGCAGGTTTTACTTAATTTTGGCTGGTTTTATTACTTATTATTTTTCTTTTTTTATACGCTGTGCTTATCAATTCTGGTAAATGAATTTACACGAAAATCTAAAAAAGTCTTATTTCCATTTAATATTTTTTCTAAATTTTATCTCACTGAAGAGGAAAAAAGAGGTTATGGTACTTACCTTTATTTTTCAATAGGGCATATGTTTGCTTCTTTCATCTGCCCCCCTATGGTTTTTTTTTCCATCTTAGGAATGAGCTCAATTAGTGATTTAATGACCAGTCAAATAGGAATTAGGTATGGTAAAAGGCATATATCATGGAATAAAAATAAAACATGGGAAGGGACTATTGCTGGTACAGTTGTATCATTTATTATTTGTAGCTTATTCATGGGGTTCTATTGGGCATTAATTTTTTCTTTTGTCTTTTTAGTTATTGATGTAATAACAAATAAACCACTTAATTTAGCAGATAATTTGTTAATTCCTATTGGATCTAGCCTTATATACGTGATAATACGTTTTATTTTTAATTTTGATTATTACTCGATTATTTTGGCACTCATTTACTAGAAAAGAATAAATAGATATAAGATTAATAAAAATTTTTAAATTATTCGACTTTATTGGTTAACATCATGTTATATTTACCTACTAGCTTAATCTTTTTTGGGTATACAATCATTACCTTTGTTTATGTTATAAAAAACAAAAAAGAAAAGATTGAAAATCACTTATTCATAAATGAACTTCTAATAGTAGCATTGCTTTTAATAGCAGGTATTTTATTTCCCTTTATGTTTCAATTTCATTCTCCTGATTTATCATCAGACTCTTTAAATTTCATGTGGTTAGTTACCTCTACTATTTTCTTAGTAGAATTAGGTATTTTATTTGCTATATTAATTCATAATACTTTAATCTCAAAAAAGAATCCCAATATAATGGAAGAAAGAGATTACAGTAAATATTGTGAAGAATTTAATAAAAACTGGGTCGATGATTTAAAAAGTGAATTAGGAAGAAAATTTTTACATCTATTTACTACTTTTATTATCTACTTTTTTTGGACCCTGGGAGTTTTTCTCGAAGATCTAGAAATTTTAAATAAATGGGGTCTAGATAATTATAGTTTTTCATATTGGTTGATAATTACAATTGGCTTTGGATTTGTAATTATGTTTCAGATTGCAGATCTAGCACGATTAAATAGATTTTATATGATACCCAATTGGGCTAGGAGATGGTACTTGGATATGAAACAAAATGAACTATATACCTTTATAGCTTCAACACCTTTAGTTTTGTCTTTTACTCCATTCATTTTTACGCCATTTCCCATATTTGCCTCTGTAGCTTTAATAACTACTGGAGCTGATGCAGCAGCCTGCATAATCGGAAAAAAGTATGGAAAACATTCTCTTAGAAAAAATTCTAATAAAACAATTGAAGGTTTTATTGCCGGAGGCTTCACAACATTCTTAATTGTTATGATAGTTCCAATTATATATCATGTTTGGATGCCAGTTTGTATTATAAAAATTATTTTAATGGCTTTTGTGGCAACATTATTGTTTTTAATAGTTGATCTGTGTGCTAAAAATATTTCAGATAATATATTAAATCCATTCTTAACTGGATTAGGAATGTGGTTAATATTTATATTTTAAACCTTTATAAAAGGATTAACCCCCAAAATAGATGTAAATAAATACTATCTGATCTCCATCTCTTAATATAGTGTCTAAAAACTTATCATGACGATAACTATGTCCATTTATGATAAGAGAAAGAAGTTTATTAAATTCTCCCTCCTTTCCTTTTTCCCATACTAAATCAATGAAGCCCTTTCCATACTTCTTATTAAAGAATTCTAATAGTTCTTTTAATGTTAATTCGTTATCAAATTCGAATGAAGTATAAATTTCCTTAGTCACTTCGTTAAACGGAGGAGAAAATTCAAGGTGTAGTTTCATTTCTGTAAAAATATTCTATCTAATTAGGCTAAGAATTCTAAAGTAATTTACTATTAAAAATTTGATGTTAATAAAAAATAAAAATAGAGTATTGATTAAAAGTCAAAATCATATATATTCAAAAATGATCCTAGTAAAGTGAGATTCATGAAAAATGAGAGTATTATTAAAACTTCATCAACTATTCTATTAATTAGTACAATAGGACTTAGTATTCTTACTGGCGGTTTAGTATATTATACGTCAAAAAATATTGATAATATTAACCTCAGATTTGCTCCCGTAACTAGTATATCAATCGAAGAAACTCCGGTTGTAGATGAAGAATCTGTAATTACTCTCCACGGTGCGCTTCCTAATTCATGTTGGAAATTAGAATTTCATGAAATACACATATATGCAAGTCATAAATTAGTAGTGATTACATTATGGGCTTCCTACACATACGGAGCATGTCTGGATATTATACTATACTTCCACTATAATGTCTCGGTATACTTTCCTTCTAGCGGCAATTGGGAAATATCATGTAATAGAATTTCTATTAATGTAATCGTTCTTGATTAATTTTATCTTTAAATCAGATCAAATAAATTAAAAAAAAAAAAATTAGATATACATTTTAATCGTCATCAGCGGCTTCCTTCACTGCTTTTTCAAAACCCTTTTTTACACTTCCTTTCTTTATACCCTTTTTCACACCTTTACCAAGAGCTTCACTACCAGTTACATTCTCCACGAGGCCACCTGCTGCCTTAGCAAATCCCTTCTTCAATTTTTTACCAAAACCACCCATACTTTCTCACTTTCTTAAATTTTTAATATATAAGTTGTAAGTTAATTGATATATTCTTATAATTGCAATGTAGGGTTAGTTATTTTAAAT
>JBHLKV010000225.1:0-4281 GCA_048886305.1 Candidatus Hodarchaeota archaeon | reverse complement strand
TCCCAAATCGAGTGCCGTAACGGTGGCGGAAAAATGGAGGTATAGTTTCACATCTGAACTTGGTAAAGTAGCAATATCAAAAAATGGGAATTATATCATAGCATTAAATGTTTCAACTGCCACATTTTTCGATAGAAATAGCAATTCATCTCTTTGGAGGTTTGACTTGACAGGCAAAACTGGCTTTTATGAAGTAGCAATCTCAGAAGATGGGCAATATATTGCTTTAACCAATGATACGGATTTATATTTTTTAGATAAGACAGTTGCTAACCCAAAACAAGAGATATGGAAATATATAATTAATAATGATGAGATGCATATAGATATGTCAGATGATGGATATTATATAGCAGTAGGAAGTGAACAAGATGATAGTGTATATCTATTTAATAGAACACTTAAAACCCCAAAGACATACGAGTGGAATTATACATTAGGATTTAACCCCTACTCTATTGCAATCTCAGGAAACGGGCAATATATTGCTGCTGGTGGTTGGGATCATTATATATATGTGTTTAATACATCAGATTACCAAGGCGTGCCAATGTGGAAATATGATACAACAAATACAGTATATCATCTATCATTCTCTGAGGATGGACAATATCTTGTGACAGGAAATGATGCAGATGAGGAAGTCTATTTTTTTAATGTAACTGATTACCAAGGCGTACCAATGTGGAACTATACAAGAGATGAACTCAGTGGTTCAGACCTTAAGGATTTAGATATTTCTGGTGATGGAAATTATGTTGCTATAGCATATGATGACGATGCCTTCGCGGGGGATCCAGAGGGAGTGGTTTGTCTATTGAATAAAACCCTATCAAACAATAAATTACCAGAATGGTCAAAAAAACCTTTTATAAGTACCTCAGATACTGATTATTATATGGAATCTATTGCTTTTTCCAACGATGAAAATTATATAGTAGCGGGATATAGTCAACCGACAAGTCCAACACCAAGTTATAGTTCTGTTCTTTTATATGATAGAGAGGGATTAATTTGGGAGGGTTTAAATTACACTAATGATTTTTATGTAAAATCAGTTTCGATATCAGAAAAAGGTGATTATTTCGCTGTAGCAGAAGATGGAGTGACTCGTCATAATTTGCATCTATTTTATCACCCAGTACCGAGCCCTTCTGGTCCTAGTTATATACTGCCTGCTGCCGATGATGACAATGATGACGAAGAACAAATTGATTTAACATTACCGATCGTCTTGACAATAGTTTTTGTAAGCATAGGTGGAGGTATCGCTATAATTTATGTACTAATAAAAAAAGGCATAATTGATATTTCCAAATTGAAAAGATGATTACTCTACTCTTTTTTTTTCTTTTTTTTTGATTTCAATTTCATTTTAGTATCATTTTCTGTACAAAAGTGTTAAATACCCAAGTATCTAGATATACCTTGCATCGAAATCTAATTCAAAACCAAATTCTATACAAATAAAAATTAAATAAGAGGTGAGAATTATGGGAATAATTATGGCAACTGTATGGTATCCGTATAACCAGAGAATAAAGATGGCAAAAACAGCGATTGAAGCTGCTAAGAAATTTCCTCCTGACGAGACTGTACAAAAAAATTTAGCAACGGGTTACATGAGAGATAAAGCTGGTATAAAGGTAGTAATAATGAACGAAGTAATGGAAGGTAAACTTCAAGAAGCTTTGGACCGTGTCAATGAAACTATAGATCTTTACATCGATATCGAGGGATTTAGCGTAAGAATTGACCTAATGGCAACTCCATTGGAAGCCTGGCAATCGATAAATATGAAAATGCCCGAATAATTATATTTTTCTATGAAGAAGTCAATATTTTAACTCCTTTTTTATTTATATTAGGTTTAAATTACATGAGTTTTATTTTTTTTTTTAAATATATTCAAATAAACTAAACTTAGTAGAACTCCAATGCTAATTGGATATATTAAGAAAAATGTTACTAATGCACCATTCCAAGGGATTCCTGCATGGAAAATATATGCAAAATATAGCAGAATTAAACCAGGCAAATATGAGTCTGTTTTTCTCGTAAGATAACATAACAAAAAGCCAAAGATTGTAAAGGTTAGAGCAAAACCCCATGTATGCCATGGATAACATAAGCCAAAAAGCGTACTTACGATAGCGTAAGCATGAATAGGTTTAATTTTACTTAGAAACAGTTTCAAACCATACTTAAAAAAGAAAGAACACATCGCCCATAATTGAACTAATTTTATAACAAAATAAAAGAAATAAATTTTTGGCTCGAAAAAAGAGCAGCAGTGCCAAATACAAGAAATCAAACCATACCCGAACGCGATTATAATCATATAAATAGAAATTTCTTTTATGTTATCTGTTGATGTAGCTAAATCTTCTTTCGTAAAATGAAATCTTTTCTGAAGTAGCAAAGGTGATAAACCAAGAAGGATTAAACTTAAAATTGATGGAAAGAATAACGGTCCCATGCCAAGAAATCCCTCTGGATCCCACCAATGATATCCTATCACAAGATTGACAATAAAAAATACAGCTGCAATAATAAAAAACATGATTATTTCCTTTTTTTCAACTTCTCTCTGGTGTAAAGGTTTATTTTCCCATCCTAACACAATTGGCAAGGTGAGTGCTATTATTAATACTCCCAAAATAGCAAGAAATCTCATTGAAATTTCTCCCCCCAGCTCATTTACACCCTCCATCCAAGTCCTTCCGTTAATCGGGGGCTCACCAACAACTTCTAATGATAAGAATTCTAGTAGAGTTAAGGGCAAGACTAAAATAATTATAATTAAAGAAATAATTAAACCTACCAATAAATAAGTCAAGATCTTATCATCTTTATTCATAAACTATTCCCATTTTTCTGCTCAATAATATTCCAAATGAAACTTCTCATACTAATCATAAGAATTAAGCTAATTAAATAATTTCTATATATTTAGCAATTATAAGAAGGGAGGGTCTTGTTCTTGGAGTTAATTAGGAATCTACTATCTTTAGGTAGTAGTAGTTCAAAATTCGTTTTCTTCTAAAAGACCTTGGTATTTTTATATTTTTAATTAGAGATTTGTTATGTGAAAAAAAAAAGTATTTTGATAACAGGTATAATTTTTATTAGTTTTTTAGTCGCAATTAGGAGTGTTAGAGGGGCTCACTATTGTGACATTCAGGAATTCTATACAGACAAGGCTATATATTATAATGATGAACAAATACAAATAAACGCAACATGGGATTTGCAATATGATATAGGAGATATATGTTATAACCAGATTCACATATATAACGAAACGGATGATCTCGTTTGGATCTCAGATTATATTTCTGATTTGGGACAACATAATTACATTTGGACAGTATGGATTCAAGATTTAAATACTTCTTTTAAAAACGATTATAGCATCTTTTACATTAGAATTTATCATTATTGGGAATCTCCTCCTGGTAGTCCGAGTCAGAGTTTTTTAGATGAGATACAGGTTGGAACAATTAAGCGGAATGTGACTTGTGAATTAAAGGGCTTTAAAAATGTCATAAGATATGGAGAGGTTTTGAATATTAAAGCGACTTTTTATAATACAACAGGGCAAAATAGAATTGAGCTTAAAAACTACCAAATCCACTTTAAGGTTAGTTCGAAGGGAACTGTTACATTCAATAGAACTTATGTTACAAATTCCTCAGGGATGATTGAGACCATATCTTTAAATAAATCCGTGTTATCCATTGGAGTTAATATTTTGTCTTTTACTATGAATAATGACACCTTTTTTAATGATCTGGATTACGATTTATCTTTAGTGGTTACGGAAACGAAGGTAAGCCAAGCTCTTAGTGATACTAGCGATAGAGATGTGAATGATGGCGAGAATGGTGAATATCTAATTGCTTCGATTATTTCGGTAATATGTTTTTCTTTTGCTTTTCTTGGGTTAATGTTATATAAAAATTATCGAAGGAATCAAAAACAAAATTTAGCTGATATTTCATTCAAGTATTAAAGCATCATTAGAGTTGGCATTTATTTTAGAGATTTTTTATTTTTCTTTTCTTAAGTTCCTTCAATCTTAAAGCTTTTCTATCAATCTTTCCAACGGGAGTTTTAGGGATTATCCCCACAAATTCAATTATCCTAGGATATTTGTACGCAGCTATGTTTTTTTTTGCCCAGTCAATAATATCTTGTTCAGAAATCTTTCCATCGAACTCAGGCTTTAATTTAATGAAGGCTTTTACAAATTCACCCACAATCTCATCTGGATCTGGC
>JBHLKV010000224.1:0-4300 GCA_048886305.1 Candidatus Hodarchaeota archaeon | reverse complement strand
GTTATATTGGGAGCTAAAGTTCTTGCAAATACTTGCATTAATGCTATAATAGCAGCTTTACTAATACTATAGACTGGTACTGAGGTCTCAACAACCATACCAAAATCTGATGAAGTATGAATAACCTTTCCCGCTAAGGGTTTAAATGGTTGTTTTTTCATTCCTCGACAAATAAATTTTGATACTAACCATTGACCCTTAAGATTCACATCTATAGTCATATTCCAAACCTTCTCATCCACTTTAAGAATATCTTTTCCATATCCTGGACATATCCCGGCATTATTAAATAATACATATATATTATTTAATTCTGAAAAGGCTTGTTTCGCCATATTTTTTACTTGGTCTGCTTGAGATACATCACAAACTATAGGTATAACTCTTTGTCCAGTTTTTTGTACAATTGTCTTACTTGTTTCTTCTAACATTTCTTCATTAATATCAACAAGGACTAAATTTGCACCCCTTTCTGCAAATGCAAGTCCTACATCTTTTCCAAAACCAGAAGCTCCACCAGTTATAAGAGCTCCTTTCCCTTCTAAAAATTTTTCTACCATAATATTTCCCTCCTTTTATTTGTAAAATTATATATTTACATCTAATTTATTGGCATGAACACCTACTTCTGTTATCCCTCCATCAATGGTGAAACAATGACCAGTAATAAAGTCACTTTTATTTGATGCTAAGAACAATACTACATCGACGACATCTTTAATAGTCCCAATTCTATTCAATGGAGTTTTCTCATTTGAATCACTGATTACCTGTAAAACTATATCCTCCCTATTACCATATATTCCCGTAGTATGATATCCTGGAGCAATAGCATTCGAAGTTATATAAGGAGCCAATGTTTTTGCTATAAGTTTATTAAGAGCTATTACACCTGTCTTGCTTAAACTATATAATGGTAAAAATGGACTAATACATATTCCATAATGGGAAGCATTATGAATAACCTTCCCTCTCAATGGCTCAAATTTTTGTCTATTCATTTTCCGACAAACAAATTTATCAACCAACCATTGACCTTTAAAATTGATATCCATGGTTTTTTCCCATGCTTGTTCTCCGACGCGTAATATATCTACTCCATATGTAGTTGCTATACCAGCATTATTGAATAAAATGTATATATTATCAAGTTCTCTAAATGCTTGTTCACTCATTTTCTTAACACACTTAGAATCCGAAACATCGCATATAATCGGTATTACTTTTTGTCCTGTTTTTTGTGCAATTTTCTTACTTGTTTCTTCTAAGAATTCTTCATTGATGTCAACTAGGACTAAATCTGCACCCCTTTCTGCAAATGCAAATCCTGCATCTCTTCCAAAACCAGAAGCTCCTCCTGTAATTAGAGCTCCTCTTCCCTCAAGAAATTTCTCAACCATCAAAAACACTCCATTGATTTTACATACTTATTATAATTAATTTGATAGTAAGATATTTATAGCTTTTAATTGAAAAAAATAATATCAAAATAAGTATAATATAAGATTATGAATGTCATTTTAATCCTTCTTGATAGCTTGAACAAATCATTTATAGGACCGTATGGAAATCAAAGAGTTGAAACAAAGAACATGGATAAATTGGCTGAGAGAGGGGTGGTGTTTGAAAATCACTTCTTATGTTCAGCTCCTTTAATATCCTTCCAAATTTTTTATAGATCTTATAAGACTTACCTTTTTATATAGATTTAGTATTAATATTTCATGATAATTTTTAGACAGTTTCGAGAAAAAAATTAATATGTTAAAATTTGAAGATTTACTTCTAAATCAACGATATTACTGCAAATTTTGCAAATGTTATCATATCTTTGGACTTATCTACAAAGAACATTTTGAATGTGGCGTTCATAATGAATGTGATGAACAAGATATCTTTGAGGGTCTTTCCAAATTAAGTGGTGAACCGCATTTATTTTCTAGAACTTATGATATTGTTAAGGAATCTGTGATAAGTCCGTTCATTATAATTAGATTGGAAATATTAGAACACCATTCAGAAAAGTATGATGACTTTCTCTATAGTAAGACTCCTAAAGAGATTGATGAATATGAATGGGTTATCCATATTTATATTAAAGGTGTTGACGAGTTATCTACAGATATTCACATGGTAGGCTATAATATCCATAAATATGATGAATTTATCATAAGATTAGGCTACGTAAAGTCACTAGATAAGATTAATACCAATCTCAATTTAATTGAAGAATTTAATGAAGTTTGTAAAATCATTCAAAACTGGGTCAAAAATGGTTATAAAACAGAATATTTAGATCCAAATGTTGCTTTTCCAATATTGAAAAAGCTAATTAAAGCAGGAAATCCATTAGCTGCTAGGGTTTATAAAGATGAAGCCACGAAAAACTCTGATAATTATATTATCGCACTTTCATTAGGGCTATTAGATTTTCTTGATAACCATCAATTCCTCCAAATATTAGAAGAAAAAATTAAACAAAATAAGATTGTACGATTTAGAAATTCGGATATGGAATTGTTAGAAGCTATTAGTATTATTGAGCTGGAAAAAATAATAGGCAAGAAGTTAAAAATAGTTAATAACAGGGATGAGTTAAAGTCAGCAGCTTTTCCTGAGGGCAGGAGGGGATACTTTTTTTTGGTAGAAAACAACCATATTGTTGGTCTTAATTTATGTAATAATAGCAAAAACTTTTATCTACCAGATTCGATTGGTAATTTAAAATATTTAGAAATCCTTTTGTTATCAAACACTCATTTAGAGTGGCTTCCAATGTCTATAATAAATCTCCAACGTTTAGAATTAATTGATTTAATATACTCAAAGTTCTTTGATAAATTTCAAAAAAGAGAAGATAAGGAAGAATATCGCAAAAAGCATGGTTATTTGGCTTCGAGTGCATGTGTTGATGCTAAAATGGTCCTCGAGTATTACAAATTACAAAGTGAAGGAAAAATTCAGACTGTTAGAGTACATGGGAAAATTTATGAGGCAACCAATAATATATTAGATTTAAAGAAATTGAATATAAAGCGAATAATAGACATTGAAAATATTGAGAATCTAAAATACTTGAAAGTTCTCAATCTAAATTTCAATGAAATTACTAAAATTAACAATTTAAATAATTTAATAAATCTTGAGGAATTGCATCTTAAATCTAATAAAATTAAGAAGATTGAAAACTTGGATTCTTTAATTAACTTAAAAGAATTAGATTTATCATTTAATCATATAAAAGAAATTGAGAACTTAGAGAAGCTAACAAATTTACAACATTTAGGTTTAAGTGATAATAAAATAATGGAAATAAAAGGGTTAGACAATCTTAAAAACCTGCAAATTCTTGGTCTATTGGATAATCCCATTGATGAAATGAAAGGTCTAGAGTCCTTAAAAAAACTTCAGAGGCTCGATATTTCATTCTTTCATGAAATAAGTAATAATTTTATAAAATATGAATGGCAAGTAACTAAAGCATATGTAGAATTTTGTCAACTTAAAAAAAATACTGACGGCAAATTTACTATCCAGGATTATCTTAAAATAAAAAAGGAACAAGATCAACCATGGAAACGGTTATTTACATTTAAACCAGTCGAGATACGATCAATACGTAATAAAGATTTCTTTCGTTTATATGGTACTATAATTAATACTAAAATAGATATAGAAAGAAAAACTAGAGTTAAACCAAAGTTAGAAGTCTCCCTTGCATTAGAAGACAAGGAAGGCAGGATAATAGCACGCTTTTTTCATAATACCGCAGAAAGACTACTAGGTAGGAAGGCGGAATTAATATTAAGTTTAAATGCGACCTTAGAATTTGAGAAATTATCTGAAGAATTACTTGGAAAAAAAATACTAATTGAAGGAAAAACTTGGGACTTACGTTATTTAAGTGAAAATGATAAAATAAGAGATATCAATTTTCTCAATCCTCAAAATGATAAAATATTGATCAATAAGAAATTTTATGTTGATGTCATTGATTTTGAATTCCAAGATATTGAAAAAAGTATACCTAGGGGAAAATTGGATGATTCAAGGATGCCGAATAAAAGTAAAGTAGATGATCAGATTATTAAACGACCCCCAAGGTCATCTTATGCATTATCATGGGGGTTCATACTAAGATTGATAAAAAGTGAAAAAAATACTATATTTTCTCGTAATGCTATAGAATTTTTACTTTCACATTTAGAAAAAACAGTTTTGCACTTAAGTGACCAAGCTCGCTTTTTTGCGCTGCATGTAAACCATAAAGAAGTTCTTAAAGAGGATATAGAAAATGCAA
>JBHLKV010000223.1:0-4403 GCA_048886305.1 Candidatus Hodarchaeota archaeon | reverse complement strand
TGGTGTATGTAATGGAGATGTGGAACGTCTTAAAGAGTTCAAAGCACGATTTACTAGTGAAGTCTATCCTGGAGAAACATTGACAACGGAAGGTTGGAAGGATAATGGGCGTTATATAATTCAAGTAAGAACAGAACGAGCAATAGTTCTTGGAAATGCTTATGCTTTAGTTGAATAATATTATCCCAACAATCATACATTTATTAATAAAAAGAAAATTTTTATTATTTTATTTTTATTTTGGAGGAATCATTCTCACTATTCTTGGACCTTCAATAAGAGATATTGCATTTTCAGGGCAAAAATAAGCACAAACACCACATCCGATACAAAATTCTTCTAATCTTTCTGCTTTATTATCTTCAAGTAGTTCAATTGCATTATTATAACATTTCTCTACACAAGTACCACATCCAATGCATAAATCATGATCTATGCTTGCTAAATAATTAGTTTCATTAGCTACAGGAAGTATTAAACAATCTCTAGCAGTTAAGCAACAACAACTACAACAATTACAAATCGCTACTTCTTCTTTATTACTATCACCATGAAGATGATATGCTTTATGAACTAAGCCTGCCTCTTCACATTGCTTTAAAATTTTTAATGCTTCCTCCTTAGATACTAATTTAGAGAAGCCATGATTTGAAGTATGTTTAGCGGACTTACCTAAAGTGAAACAACTTGGTATAAGTTCAATTTGTTTACATGGATTCCCTAGGAATTCATTATGTTGTCTACAATAACAAAGTCCTACAGCAATATCATCATATTTTTCAATTAGTTCTCTAATTTGTTGAGTAGGTAATATTTGTTCTTTGGGTACATCTAATTCTTTATTTACAATGATATTGAGTTCTTTACCTGTTTCTCGGTTCTCTAAAATTGGAACTGTTCTATCTGTAGGGGGTAAGGTATTCATTGATGATTTGAATCTTTTATAGTCTGATTGAACATGATTTCTAATATCTTCGTTAAACCGATGAAATAATTTTGCTAGATAATCATTTTCTTCTGTCTTATCAAGTTTTTTCATAAAAGTATACTCAAACTGCCTAGAGATTGGTAATAACCGATATATCATTAAACCTGTTCGACTTGGTTGATTAAAAATCACACCTCTTTTCGCTAAAGTATCAACTTTCTGCAGAATATCTTTCTCCTGTAAGTTACTGCTAGCTTTTAGCTGTTCCATTGTCTGAGATATATTTTGCTCAAAAGCCATAATAAAATCTAAATCTTCTTCTCTTATGTTGTATTTTAATATATCAATTAGAGTGTCAGTTATAGGATAAGGGAACTGTCCCGCTTTATTAATTATGTCTGCTGCTTTTCTATATTTCATATCTAGACTTTTATCATTTGCTTCCGACATATTCTTTCAATTATTTCTTTAATAAGTTTTCATGAAATAAAATAATATTAAATTATCTTTCAAAAAAATAAAACTTTATAATTAGATACCATAAAATTAATCATCAATAAAAAATTTAAAATTCAATTTAGGAATTAGTTGGTGGAAATTTAAAATGGTTGATGAAAATCTAATTAAAGAATTAAAAGAACTAAGAGAAGGTGGTGGAAGGCAACCTTCAGATGCTCTTAAGCTTTATGAATTTATAAAACAACTTGCTGAAGAAAATGAAGAATTAAAAGAAGAACTAGAAGATATCGATTTGATGACGGTTCAACTTGTTGTTACCGATATTGATTACAAATATTGGCTAAAAATTGGGGAAGGTAAGTTAGATTATGGCGAGGGCGAGGCTGAAGATCCAAGTGTTACTATGTCAGCAACAACAGCAACCTGGGCAGGGATGGGATCAGGCGAAATTGATGGTACTAGTGCTTATATGTCTGGCGATCTTGTTATTGAAGGTAATCTTCAAGATGCAATCGCATTTGGGGAAATTACTTCATTAGCACGAGAATTAGGCGCAGATTATTTTGAGGATTAAATATTATCCTATTGATTTAAATTTTTAATTATCTTTTTATTTTCTTTTGAAGTCTTATTCTGATCTTTTATATGCTATACAGGCTTTTATGAACTCAGAATAAAGAGGGGAAGGTTTATAGGGACGTGACTTGAATTCTGGGTGAAATTGTACGCCAGTAATCCAATGGTCTTTCCTTTTTAATTCTATACTATTAATGATTTTTCCAGATTTATCTCTACTTGAAACTAATAAACCTTTATTTTTTGCTTCTTCAGTTATAAAACGTTCTTGTATGTGATATCTATGCCTAAATCTTTCGAATATCTCTTTTTCTTTATAAGCTTCATATAATTTAGTATCTTTCTCAATAATAATTCTTTGAGCTCCAAGCCTCATAGTTCCTCCTTTTTCAGTAATTTCTTTCTGACTCTCCAAAAGATCCACCACAGGATATGGTGTTTTAGAGTCAATTTCTGTAGAATTTGCTTCATTTAAACCAAGATATTTCCTACAAAAGGCTACAAAAAACAATTGTGCCCCAAAGCATATTCCAAGAAAAGGGATTTTATTTTCCATAGCATATTCAGCAGATTTTATCATTCCTTCTACAGCTCTTTCCCCAAAGCCCGGTGTGAGTAATATTCCATCACAATCCTTTAACTGTTCTTCAATATTCGTATCTTCATCAATATTTATCATTTTTAATGTTGTCTTATATCCTAGGTGTGCTGCGGCATCCTCTAGAGCGACATTTATAGATATATAAGAATCAGATATGTTAAAATATTTGCCAGGCATTCCAATAGTTATGTTTTGATTAGCATCTTTAAACAATTCGACCATTTTTACCCATTCTGAATAGTTGGTAACCTCATTATAAGATACTAATTTTGCTTTTAGATCTATAAGTTCACAGATCAAATCACCTAAACCTTGCTCCTCAAATAATAAAGGTAATTCATAAACAACATTTAAATCGGGATTTGAAATCACCGCGTTTTCAGGTACGTTAGAGTATAAGGAAATTTTTCTTTTAATATCATGGTCTAATGGTTTTTCACTTCTGCCGATTATTATATCAGGTTGTAATCCCAAACTTTGAAGCATTTTAACAGAATGTTGCGTCGGTTTTGATTTTTGTTGTCCTACAGCGCGAGAATAAGGTATAAGAGTTACATGGACAAATGCAGTACGTTTAGGGTATTCTAGTTTTATCTGTCTGAATGCTTCCAAAAAAATACTCGACTCTAAATCACCCACAGTCCCTCCACATTCAATTAATAAAACATCTAATTCTTCGGAGTCTGCGATCTCCATTAACCTCTCTTTTATTATGTCTGTTACATGAGGGATTATTTGTACTGTTTTACCTAAAAACCTTCCCTTCCTTTCACTAAGGATTGTAGAGAGATAAATTTGTCCAGAGGTAATATTGTGCGAAGGATGCATTTCAATACCTAATATCCTAGAATACGTCCCAAAATCTTGATCAATCTCAGAAATTCTATAAGATCTTTCATCAGATTCAAGAACAGGTTGAAAATCCCAGACATTCTCAGTTATAAAGCACTCTCCATGCTCAATAGGATTAAGTGTACCGGGATCTACATTTAAATAAGGATCTATCTTAACTACTGATACCTTGAATCCGCGAAATTGAAGTACTTTTCCAATACTTGCGGTGGCGACACCTTTACCTATACCTGACATAACTCCGCCTGTTACAAATACAAACTTGCACATAGAGCTCATAATTACAATTTTATAAATTTAAATTTCAAATATAATAATTTTAAAATAAAAATATTAAATATCAACCACATTTAATAAGAGTTTCGATGAGAATAAAAAATACTTTTATTAATTTTATAATAGTTTAAATAACTGTCTCAAGGCAAGGCTCATTATATATTGTTGGATTTGCCTTGTTCCCCCTCCCATCTCTTGAATTCTTGATATTCCTAAGAGATCATGCATCAGAGTATTGTCACAAGCTCCAGCACCCCCCATAAGGTTTGCACATTCATAACATACTCTTTCACTCAACTTTGCTGACTGAGATTTCAATTGCGATGCGGTTGCCACAAGTGCTAGGTTGAATTCTTTTGAAAGTGTTCCTAATTTTTCCATTTTATCATCTATAACCTGACAAATATGCAATGCAGCTAAGGTTAAACTCATCGTTTGAGCCCATTGATCTGATAATGGAAATCCTACACCTTGATATTTTAATATTTCTTGATCAAATTGTTTTCTCATATTAGCATATATTACTGCATGTGACAAGGCATTCCAAGCTTGTGCAACATTTAGAATCACCATTCCCAAACGTTCCAAATTTAATCCTTCAAACAAATGAGACCTTCCTTGTCCTGGTGGACCTAAAACATACTCAGGAGGAACTTTTAAATTTGTGAATGTTTCTTTACCAACATGCATTCTTGGAGTCCAAGGTATATT
>JBHLKV010000222.1:0-4419 GCA_048886305.1 Candidatus Hodarchaeota archaeon | reverse complement strand
TAATAAATGCTTAAATTTAGAGGGAGAAGGCTTTAATTATAACATTTCAAGGATTGTGTTGGGCTTTGTATCTTTTTACATGGTTAAGGGTGAGTTGGATCTTGCTCTAGACTATTGTAAGAAAAGTTTAGTACTTTGTAAGGATATGAACAGCAAATTTGGAATTGCGCTTTCCCTTAACTATTTAGGTATAATTTATCGCCTTCAAGGCGATTTCAATAGAGCTATAGAACATTTAAAACAAAGTTTGGTATTATTCGATGATTTAGGTAATGATATGTATATGGTTATGATCATTTCTTGCATTCTTGAATTAGCCATTGATATGAAGGACCAAGAGAAAGCGCAATTATATTTGAATCGCTTGAAAGCATATAAAGACCTAAACAAGGGTTATAATGCCATATATCGTTCATGCAAAGCACTTCTACTAAAATTAAGCCCTCGTGCTATTAATCGTGGTAAAGCTGAAGAAATATTTAAAGAATTAGTTAATGAAGAGGGAATCCTCAATGAATTAAAAGAAATTGCCCTAATTAACTTATGTGATTTATTCTTAATTGAATTACGCAATACAGGTGATCCTGAATTATTGGATGAGTTCCAAGATTATATTACTCGACTCATGGATGTTACTAAAAAATATAACTCCCACTCACTGTTAGCTGAGGCATATTTATTACAAGCCAGATTGGCACTACTTACTTTGGATATTAAAGAAGCAAGAAGATTATTGACCCAAGCTCAAAAAATTTCCGAAAAGTATGGTCTTAATCGTCTAGCTATAAAAATTTCAAGTGAACATGATGAATTGCTTAAACAACTCGAAATGTGGGAGAAATTAAAAGAATCGAAAGCGCCTTTAGCTGAACGCATGGAATTATCGCGTTTAAATGAACAAATGGAAAGGATGGTGAAAAAGAGAGTAGTGAGTCTTCCTAAGTTGGAGGCCGAACAGCCAGTATTGCTTACCGTTATGTCGAAAGGGGGGCGTACCTTATTATCCAATCCGTTTACAGCTGATTTAACAATTGATAGTGCCTATTTTGGTGAATTTCTAGCCTCCTGCAATATCTTTTGCGATCAAATTTTCTCTGAAACTTTCGATCGTGTAAAATTCGGCCAAAATACAGTGCTCATTACAACCGTAGAATCCTTTTCTATCTGCTATATGTTCCAAGGACAATCCTACAGCGCTCGGCAGAAATTACTCCATTTTTCTGAAGCTATTAGAAAGGAACCTGAAATCATTAAAAAATTGAAAGATGCTAGCAAAAAAAACGCAGAGATTAAGGTAAACGAGATAACTTCCATTGAAGATTTAATTTATGAAAGTTTTCTTTCGGATCCTCAACAATTTCAAATGCCATTTAAGGCTTATGAAAGTGATGGACCGTTTGTTTTCGTCAGTTATTCTCACACCGACAGACTTCAGGTTTACCCAATAATCGATTATCTTAATAGGACTGGAATAAACATCTGGTATGATGAAGGCATTCCAATTAGTGAGGATTGGAAAAAATCAATTGTGGAAAATTTAGAACGATGTAGTGCATTTCTCGTATTTATCACACCTCATATAATCGATTCAGAATATGTACGAAAAGAGATCAGTTTTGCCTTAAAAAAACATAAGCCGTTTTTTAGTGTCTACTTAAAAGAAACTCAATTACCAAGCGAATTAGAATTTGAAATAGGAAACATTCAATTTATGAAAAAATTTCTTTTGCCTGAGACCGAATTTTATAATAAGTTAAACAAAATGTTGGATCCAGTTCTTAATAAATAGAAAGGTAATCCAATCAAAAATGAAATGAGAAATTAATTACATTTAATATTATAACAAACATAATATTTTAATTGTATTTGAAAAGTTATTTTGAAAGTCTTTTTATTCATTAATTGAGGGATAAATTCATGTCTCGTTCAGAAGTTAAAGAAATAAATCAGGCAAAACAACTTATTAATGAAGGCAAATTTGACGATGCCCTTAAATTAATGAAGGATTTCGAGGAAAAAGGAGACATTTCTCTCCAGGATTTAGTATCATGGCATTTAGTTAAATGTTATATGTTTCTACAACAATATTCATTTAAAGAGCTTATCGAACTTGCTGAACAGACGTATACGGAGAGTATAGGATTAGGAAACAATCTTTTATCAGTTGATGCTTTATATTTTATGGGTCTGGCTTTGGTAACGACGTTTAATTTAGAAAAAGCTGCTGATATAATAAAACAAGGAGAAGACTTGCTAAAAAGCCTGACCAATGAACCACTAAAAGACTACAAGAAAAGAGAGGCTAATATTGCATTTCTTAAAGGAGTTTTTTACAATTCACCAGCTGCAGAAAGAAGGAATCCTGATTTGGCATTAGAGTTTTTTGAACAGAGCCTGGCATTGCGAGAAAAACATGGTGAAAAACATGAAGTTGCTGAAAGCCTTTTGTTTATTGCGGGAATTTTATGGTATTACAAGGGTGAAATAGATCAAGCATTTGAATATCTGGAGCATGCTTTAACTCTTGCCAAAGAAAATAATATGAAATTTCATATTGCTTACTCTCTTCTTCAAGAAGCTGTTTATTTCGGGTTCAAAGGGGAATTAGATCTTAGCATCAAACTTAATGAGCAGAGCTTGGTAATGTTCAAGGAACTTAATAATAAATATATAATTGCAGGTGTCCTCAATAATTTGGCAGGTGCTTATAGAATGAAAGGAGAACTTGAACATGCTTTAGAGTGTGTTGAACAATCCAAGGGACTATATCAAAAGTTGGGGCATTTAATGGCAGTAGCTAATACTTACGATTTTTTAATTCAAATATTAATTGAAAAGGGTGATCTCAAAAGGGCACAGGATTATCTTAACCAATTAGAACAAATGAATATTGAATTAAAAAATAATTACGTTAACTCAATTATCCTTTTTAACAAAGCTTTGATGTTGAAAAGCAGCCCTCGAATCATTAATAAGGGTAAGGCTGCAGAAATCTTTAAACAATTTCTTGAAGATGAGGATTCAATTTATGAAATTACTATGACTTCACTAATAAATCTATGTGAATTACTCCTATTCGAATTAAATGCTACAAATGAACAGCAAATACTAAATGAGTTTCAGGGCTATTTATCTCAATTGATTGATATTGTCAAAAAGGGACGGTCTTATTGGTTATTAGCTGAAACCTATCTCCTACAAGCAAGAGTATCGTTGCTCACATTAAATATGAATAAAGCACGGAGACTTTTTGCAAAATCACAGAATTTAGCTGAAAAATATGGACTTAATCTATTGGCTATGAGAATTTCGAATGAGCATGATGAATTTCTTAAACAGCTTGATATATGGGAAAAAATAAAGGACTCGAAAGCACCCTTAGCGGAACGTATCGAATTATCGCACTTGAATGAACAAATGAAGGGGATGACAAAAAGACGGGAAGTGAAAGTACCGAAATTGGAAGCCGAACAGCCGGTATTACTCACTATTATGTCAAAAGAGGGGAAAGCATTGTTATCCAATCCATTTACTGCTGATGTCACAATTGACACTTCCTACTTTATTGAGTTTTTGACTTCATGTACTACTTTTTGTGACCAAATCCTTTCTGAATCATTTGATCGTGTGAAATTCGGGCAACATACAGTACTTATTACCCCAATTAATTCCTTCTCCATTTGTTATATGTTCCAAGGGCAGTCCTACAGCGCTCGACAGAAATTGCTCCATTTTTCAGAAGCTGTTAAAAAAGAACCTGATATAATGAAACTACTTAAAGATGCTGGTAGTAAAAATTTAGAGATTAAAGTAAACGAAATAGCATCTCTTGAAGAATTTATTTATGATAGTTTTCTATCAGATCCTCAACAATTCCAGATGCCATTTAAGGCTTATGAGGGAGATGGACCATTTATTTTTGTCAGTTATTCTCACACAGACAGACTCCAGGTTTATCCGATAATCGATTATCTCAATAAGACGGGGAAAAACATCTGGTATGATGAGGGCATTCCTGTTAGCGAGGATTGGAAAAAATCAATCGTGGAAAATTTAGAAAGATGTAGTGCATTTCTCGTTTTTATTACACCCCACATAATAGATTCCGAATATGTACGTAAAGAGATTAGTTTTGCCTTGAAAAAACATAAACCTTTTTTTAGTGTGTACCTGAAAGAAACTGAATTACCAAGTGAATTAGAATTTGAGATAGGTAACATACAATTTATGAAGAAATATCTCATTCCTGAAACAAAATTTTATACTAAGTTGAACAAAATGCTGGATCCGGTGCTTAATGAAATCTATTAGTAAATAAAATTAGAAATTAAATATATTTAAAATTGTAATAAACATAATATTTTAATTGTATTTGAAAAGTCATATTCTTAGTCTTTCAAATTAATAATTGAGGTATAA
>JBHLKV010000221.1:0-4420 GCA_048886305.1 Candidatus Hodarchaeota archaeon | reverse complement strand
GTGGATGTAATTTGCTCTTGCCTTGATAATATTGAAGCTAGACTTGAAGCAAATAATTATGCTTATTATTACCAAGTACCTTTTATTGATTCAGGTATCGATGAATTCTTTGGGTCAGTCCAAGCTGTTTATTCTGGAGTTGCTGATGCTGCTTGTCTACAGTGCGGGATTTCTGGCTCGGATCTGGATTTAATGTGGATAAAATTCTCCTGTACAGGAGAAGAAATCGAGGCTTCTAATGGAGCTACCATTGGTAAAATAGCAACGATAATTACTACAACTTCTATTATCGGAGGAATTCAAACTCAACAAGTAATACAATTTTTATTAGGAATTGATCAATTTAAAGAGCAAGGGAAATGGAATCCTCATATTGGAGAACCTTTAATAGGTAAACAGTTAAATTACAATGGACTAACAAATAAATTTCAAGTTATTGAAAAGTTAAAGAATCCAGATTGTTGGACATGCTCTTTTAAAGATAATAAATGAAGAACAAATATAATTCAAAATAAAAAATATAAATACGAAAAAAGCAATAATCAATATGTAACTCAAATAGATTTTTAATTTTTAGAAGATGCCAGAACTTCCCTTAGAAATTTGGAAAAATAGAATTGAAAATGAAATTAAAAGTTTAAAAAGCTTAAACGTTATCGATACAAATTCAATACTTCAAAATGATAATAGTGTTAAATTTGTAATCAATTTAAAAGCCGTAGGATTTATTATGGAGTCTTTTAAAGAAGGAATTGACATTATTCCTCAGAAAGATCATCAAATTCAATTGGTGCTAAATAGAGCGTTCCCATATCCAGGAGGTATTAGATTCTCTTGGCAAACAAATATTTTTCATCCTAATATTCATCCTGCTAAAGCTCCCTCCCGCTATGAATTAGGAACAGGTTATATATGTTTAAATATTTTAAAAAAATGGTCTAGACTTACAGATTTAGAAACTACTGTAAAAGCATTGCAAAAATTAGTGGAGAATCCAAATCCTGATGATCCATTAAAATATGATATTTGTTTAGAAGCAGCAGATTTTTTTAGGCAAAATACTATGGAAGACCTCAAAAGAGAGTATAACATTGAAGTAGAAGAAGAAAAGGAAGAAAAGGATGATATAGTTATTATTGATTAGGAAAATCAAATAATTTCTTTAATTTGATCTTTTTAACCCCCTATAACTCTTGCCCATAAAGCTAATTTGTCGTTTTCTTTCAAACCAAATTTATGGATAGAATCTTCAATGGTTATTGTTGAAGGTAATTCTTTTCCATTTAATACTAAAGTATAAGCACGTTCCTCAGCACTAATAATTCCCATATGCTTTATAATTATATCTATAATCCTCTCAACAGTATGATGTTCCTTAACATCAAGTTTAATAACTTTTCCTGTTCGTGAATCCTCAACTGTTATTCGCAAATAGATCTCTCTCTTTTTTTTAAATTATATAAATTATTTAATATTTTAAGTTATTTTTAAATTTGTATTATAAATTTAAATATTTTATTTCTTTTCATATAATCTTAATTTCAATTCTTTAAAAACAATTTGTATGATTTACTCCTCTCTGAGAGTTTTTCTTGATCCTTCTGAAACTGTGATATCGATATCCTCTCCTTCTTCTATTTTAAAAGGTTTAATAGGTTTTGATTCATCAATTGCATTATTGCAGGACCAACACATATTTTCTAATTTTGTTAATATCTGAGCACAATTATCGCAATAAAAGGATTTACACTTAGGGCAAATAAATACTTCAATGAATCCCTTCAATTTTTTTTTACAAACTAAACAGATTGTTTGCTTTCGATATAACTCAATATCAGTTATGGAAATATCAGGTGGTTTAGAATATGATAATACATCAGATAATGAAGTAGTTAGGACTTCCTTCTCAAATTCATCATCCAGAATATCTTCTTCTGGTAGAATTGGTGCTTCTTCCTTTTTTATCCCCAAGATAAAGAAAAGACCACTAGCAACCATTCCATATCTAATAAAGATTAAAAAAATTGATGGTAAGAAAAATAAAATATCGATAGTTCCAAACCCTATTAAGAGAATGAAACATACAGTTAAATTTGCGAATTTTTCTCTTAGAAGACCTATCGCTTTAACAGACTCATAGAAAAATCTAACAATATAGAATATAATCGCAGTAATAAAAAAAATAATAACCAAAATAGAAGCAGGAGAGCCTAAAATTAAAATATTATCAATTAAGTCATCTCCAGGATTTTTAGGCATTTCATACGCAACAGTGCCAAATGGATCTAATAATAGAAATAAATCAAAAATAATGGCTAAAGTAATATAAGTAAATAATATTGAATTTTTAAATTCTTTTTTAACACCTGGGATCAAGAACTCAATACCAATATATATTCCAAATGCGAGAGTAGGAGCAAACCATATAAATGTTAAAATTCCATGAATTCCAGACGTATTATCTAAATTATTACCAGTGAAGAGGATTGTGAAAAAATCTAAAACTATACCAGTGAAAAACATACTGATGAAGATAATAGTTAATCCAAAATACAATAAGATATCTGATTTTGATTTTTTGTATCTATACAAACTAAAGAAACCCCAAATAAAACCAGTAATATACCAAATAATTGCCGTTATTCCATTAAAGAGTCCAAGAGGAGTTAATCCTATATATAACACCCTTTATAGTTTATAGATTTCAATATTTTTCCATTTGATATACATAATTAATTTTACTCAATTTCCTTAAAAATTTTTTCACAATTTAAGATATATCATTTTTTTACTTAATAGGTTTTGACTCATCAATTGGATTATTGCAGGACCAACACCTATTACTCATTTCTATCATCTTCTGCGTACATTTTTTACAATATAGTGCTTCACATTGAGGACATAAAAATATTTTATTGAATCCTTTTATTTCTCTTTCACAGATTAGACATATTGTTTGTTCTCGAAATGATGAGATTTGTTCTTGTGATATTTCTTTAGATTTAGTCTCAGATAAAATATCTATAAGAGATGGTTCTTCAGGTTTATCTTTTTTAATGGAAGCTTTAATAGATTCTTCTTTTAAGCTAAAGAAAAAGAGAAAACCCCCAATAATCATAATGATTCTTATCAAAATAATTAAATTTTTTGAAGGAAAAATGGCTAAATCTAAAGAACCCGAACCAAAAAATATTATAAAAGTGACTAACAATAGCAAGAGTTTCTTTCTTAAGACTCCCGAGGATTTAATACCTCCATATAAAAATGATAGACTAAATACTATAAGCCCAGGAAATAAAGAAATTCCAAGCATATAGAATGGAGGTGTCCAAAAAACTAAGATATTATCAATTAAGTCTTGACCAGGTTCTGAGGGACTTTTATAAATGATCGAACTTGAATGATATAAAAATAACAGGATTTCATAGATTATACTTATTATTGTAAAATAAATTAAAATTAAATGCTTCAACCATAGTTTGAAGTTAATTGCAATAAGCTCATTAAATATATAGGTCCCTATAACTATTAAAGGGCCAAACCAGAAGAAAGTAAGAATTCCATGTATGTTTGTATCAAGGTTACTTTCTGTAAGAAGTACCAATAAAGAATCTAAGACTAAACCTGAATATAACAAGCTTATAAATAATATAGCTAAACCCATAGAAAATAGAACATTTGATTTTGTTTTCCTTGCCTTAATTAAACTAAATGTCCCCCATATTAATCCAAGGGTAAACCAAATAAGAACAGTTAAAGCACTTATTACTCCGATCGGAGAAGGCATTTGTAAAAAATATAATTTGATTCTAAATTCTTTTCCCTTAAATCTGAATACAAAATTAAAATATTTTAAAAATTACATCATCTAAATCTCTTTTCGGTACATGTATGATACCTTTTTCATCTTTCCAATAGTTAAAGGAGCCTTTATAAGGTTCAATTACCGATGCCTCATCTGGGTATCCTATACTTATAACATGCTTTATATCATAGTAACCAGGAATCTCTAATAATTCTCGAATCTTTTTTGCATTAATATTTCCCATCCAACAACAACCTAATCCAAAATGCACTGCTCCAAGTAATATGTTTTCAACTGCTGCTCCAACATCAAAATCAACATATGTTCTTTTTATTTCAGTATTTACAAGAACTATTATATAAGCTGTAGGCTCTCTTCCTTTTTCCGGAGTCCTTTCATCTTTGGGAAGAAGCGCAGCCCAATTTACTAATGAAAAGAGTTTTTGACGAGTTTCATCACTATTAACTATAATAAATTCAAGAGCTTGCCGATTAGTAGCCATTGGCGCAACACGAGCAAAATCTATCAATTTCTTTAATATCTCTAAAGGGATCGGATCTTGCTTAAATCTTCTTATCGTTCTTCTCTTAAATATAATTTCTTCTAATTCCATTA
>JBHLKV010000220.1:2392-4428 GCA_048886305.1 Candidatus Hodarchaeota archaeon | reverse complement strand
AGAAGTGATTTTGGCGGATACGATTTTTTTAATGATTTAGGAGATATTTTTGATGTCTTCTCAAGAAGGGGTAGTGGGAGCACAAGAGCAAGATCCCCTAATTACAGTAATTTTCCTCGAGAGGGAGAAGATTTACGATATGATATGGAAATTGATTTTATGGATGCATTTCAAGGAGGAAAGAAAAAAGTTCAATATAAAGATCCATTAACTGGTCAATTAAAAAATTTAAATGTAAATATTCCAAGGGGAATTAAAGAAGATCAAAAGTTACGCTTAAAAGGTAAAGGAATGCCTGGAGAAAATGGAGGTGTTCCAGGAGATTTATATATTGCTATACATATTAAAAATCATCCTAAATTTGAAAGGAAAGATGATGATATTTATGTGGAACAAGAAGTTCCCTTTACAACTGCAGTACTTGGAGGAAAAATTCAGGTATCTGGTATTGAGAAAACATTAAATGTAACTCTTCCTCCAGGAACAAATGACTCATCTTTATTAAGATTAAAAAATCAAGGTTTTTACAAAATAGATTCTGATCAAAGAGGAAATTTGTTAGTAAAGGTCAAAATTAAAGTTCCTAAAAAGTTAAACAAAAATCAGAAAGATTTAATAGAAAAATTACAGATTGTGGGATTGTGAGAGGGTGAATAGAAAAAGCATATACTTTATAAATTTATTTTTAAAAAGAATTATATCAAAAAGTGGAAATTAAGATTATGATTTCAAATATTAGTAAAACTTCAAATTTTTGCCCTGAATGTGGGGGTCAGATTATCTCAATTGAGGAGAGAGGAGATATTGTTTGTGGACAGTGTGGTTTGATAATAAATGAGAAACAAGTGGACTTTTCACATTCTGGGCAGAGGGCTTTTACCTATCAAGAAAAAAGCGCAAGAGAGCAAACAGGATCACCTGTATCTATATTAACCCCTGACATAGGTTTCAGTACAGTTATAGATAAAGCTAAAATTAGTAATCCCGATTTAAAGCGAGCAGCAAAATGGGATACTCGAATCACATGGGAAAAAAGAAACCTTCTTATCGCTACTACGGAGTTAAAAAGAATCAGTAGCAATTTAAACTTACCCGACCATGTTAAAAAAGAAGCAATGCGTTATTATATTGAAGCTTTTAGGAGAAAGTTGCTTAGAGGAAGATCAATTAATGGTATGGTAGCTGCTTGTATTTATCTAGCTTGCCGAGTAAAAGAGATTCCCAGAACACTTCAAGAGATTTTGGATGAGACATCGGTAAATGCAAAGGATGTAAGGAGATGTTATAGAACTCTAATAAGAGAATTAAATGTAAAAACTCCTACTACAGATCCAATTTCTTTAGTTCCTAGGTACATAGTAGAATTAAATCTAGATTCTGAAATAGAAAGATTAACTGTTAGCATTTTAACCAAATATATTTCTAACTTCTCTACCAGCGGTAAAGATCCTAAAGGATTATGTGCAGGCGCAATTTATCTCGCTTGTAAAATAAAGGATAAAAATTATACCCAAAAAGAAATCTCAGATTCAATTGGGGTAACTGAGGTAACCCTTCGTTCTAGATATAAAGAATTAAAACAAAAACTTAATATTAAGCTGTAAAAATCTCAATTTTTTTTACTTAAAAATATTCTCTAAATCTAGGGAAAAGAGAAAGTGCATTTTCTTGTTCAATAGCTAAGCGAGTTTGTTTGTCAAATCTGTTATTTTTTATGAGTTCCTGTATCATTTCTTTTACCACTCTTTCATGAACAAAAGGAAAATCACTACCAAAGAGTATATGTGAGAAATCCACTATTTCCATAAGAGAATGAATAATATTTTTTGTGGTAGATATGGCAGTACCATAATAAAGATCCTTAAATTGCTTTATCAATCTTTTATTGCCAAAGGTAATCCTCCAAGCAAGATAAGGAGCAGTACCACCCGCATGGGCAAAGATAAATTTAATATTAGGATATTTTTTAAAAATTCCATGATGCATAAGATTTGCTATAGCTCGTGTCGTATCAAAAACAAATTCTAAAACTGATG
>JBHLKV010000220.1:0-2292 GCA_048886305.1 Candidatus Hodarchaeota archaeon | reverse complement strand
ATATTTTTTAAAAATTCCATGATGCATAAGATTTGCTATAGCTCGTGTCGTATCAAAAACAAATTCTAAAACTGATGATGGAAGAGTAAGATTAGGGAGTTTTTTTGAGGGAGGAGCATCTGGATGAATAAATACTACTGTATTACGTCGATCAAGTTCTGAAAATAGAGCATTAAATTCACGATCTCCAACATATATTCCATTATAATTTGTAAGCATTCCTACTCCATCCAATTCTAATTTATCTAAGGCATACTCTAATTCAAATAAGGAAGCATCAATATCAGGAAGGGGTAAAATAGCAAAACTCCCAAAACGTTCAGGATACTTATCTATTAAATTAGCTGAATATTCGTTAGATATACGTGCGAGGTTTCTTGAAAATTCAGGATCTCCAAAATAAATTCCAGGTGATGATATTGAGGTTATTGCTATAGCAATGCCTTGTCGATCCATTACCTCAAGACTGTGCTCCGGATCCCATTTAGGGAAGGGTAAATTGGTTACAGTAGTTATACCAATTTTAGCTAATGATGCGAGGTATTCTGGAGGGATTATATGATGATGGATATCAATTCGGTGAGGTTTTTTTATCATGGCAAATTAGGATAATCCAAATTTAACTCTTCAATTTTTAAGTTCTTCTTTACTGATATAATATAATTATTTTTAACTTTATAAAAAGTAATAATTATGGTTTCATATAATGAATTGGGCTTTTCCAATACTAAAAGAATGTTTGAAGTAGCTTTGGAGAGGAAATTCGCTATACCAGGATATAATGCAAGTAATCTTGAACAATTACAAGGAATTATTATTGGCTGTGGTGAATCAGATTCCCCAGTTATCGTTCAGATTACCCAAAAGTCTTTAAAATATATAAATAAATCAATGGTCCGATATATGGGAAAGGGAATTGTTGAAATGGCGAATGATTTAAGGTATGACATACCGATTGCTCTTCATTTAGATCATGGAGGTTCTTTTGATTTGTGCAAATCATGTATTGATCTAGGCTTTTCTAGTGTAATGTTTGATGGAAGTCATTTAGAATACAGAGAAAATGTCATGATAACAAAAAAAGTAGTTAATTATGCCCATGAAAGAGATGTCAGTGTAGAAGCAGAATTAGGAATTATAGGAAGAGAAGATAAAGGAAAAGAAACAGAATTCCAGCAATATACAAATCCAGAGCAAGTTGAGGATTTTGTAAATAAAACAGGATGTGATTCGTTAGCTATTGCCATTGGAACCTCTCATGGTGCTTATAAATTTAAAGTTGAGAAAGCAGAAGATATTCCCGATTTAAGGTTCGATATTCTCCAAGAAGTAAGGAGAAGGTTAGGAAAATTTCCAATAGTGCTTCATGGGGCTTCATCTGTTCCAAAAAAATATGTTGATATAGTAAACACTTACGGAGGGTCTTTACAAAAAAGCTTTGGTGTACCAGAAGATCAATTAAGGAAAGCAACTCAATATGGGGTATGTAAAATTAATGTAGCAACAGATAGCCGTATACTTTTTACAGCTATGATAAGAAAATATTTTCAGGAAAACACAGATCAGTTTGATCCAAGAAAATACTTGGGCTCAGCTCGTCGAGAATTAGTTGAAATGATAAAAATGAAAAATAATGAAGTTTTAGGGTCTGCCGGTCAAGCAAGATATATTTAGTTATTCCCCTTATCCACTAATTTTTAAAATAATCAATAATTTTTTTCATGCATTTATTTGAACGTGGAATATATTTGAGACCGCATAAAATAGAAACATTGAAGAGAATTATGTGTTTTACACCGACCTTAGCATATTCTTCAATTTGACTGATAACCTCATCGGAAGTTCCGTTTAGATAGAAATCTCGGCACATCTTTACTGGAATTTTATCAATTATCTCAAGCATCGAATTTCTATCGAAATTTGTAGGGATGAATTCTAATGTTCCATTAACATTTTCCCCTAAGGGATGTGGAATTCCATAATCTTTGAAATCATCATGATATAAGGGTATTAAATTATTTTTAGTGATGGGATTTTCCAGCATTCTATCGACTTCTTCCATTTCCTCATCAATTATAATACCTACTATTAGCGCTGGAGTAATTTCATCAGGATCCCTTCCTGCTTTCAATATATCTTTTCGAAGAATGCCCCCTTTTTCTTTATATACTTCTGGTTTCAGAAATATGGGTAACCACCCATCACCCAATCTACTTGTAATATCAAGCATTCTGGAACCACGGGCGGCAATCCATATTGGTGGAAATTTTCCCTTCTTAAATGAATTTAGTC
>JBHLKV010000219.1:0-4490 GCA_048886305.1 Candidatus Hodarchaeota archaeon | reverse complement strand
GCATAGTAATCTTCCTTACTTGGATTAATAAGATCAGTAAGTTTAATAATAGGGTTTTTCCTTCGATCACCATATACTGCTATGGATGATGTAAAAATTAATTTTGGTTTGTTATTTTGATTTATTATAGCTTTTACTATATTTCTTGTTCCTCCCACATTCACTTCTTCTGCTAATTCAGGGAGTTTATCCGCAAGTGGAGGAATAATTGCTGCTAAATGAATAATAATATCAACACCTTTTACAGCTTTCTGAACATCTTCATAATTACGTAAATCTCCCCATACAATCTCAATTTGATTCTCAAACTTTTTAGCTAGTTTTTTATTTTTCTTATTTTTAATATCAAAAGCTATTATTTTATAATTTCTCTTAATTATTTCTTCTAATGTACTTAATCCTACATTTCCAAATGGACCTGTTAATAGAATTTTCAAATTTGTCTCCTCAATAAAAAATCATATATAAAAGTTAGATATATCGTTATCTAATATATATTTTTTGAACATATAAATTTTGCGTAACAACTCATAAAATAAAGATTAAAGCCAAAAAGAGTCATTTTGAAGGAACTATTTATTATAAGTAAAAATTAAATTAAGTTTTGGATTTTTCTAGATCTTGGATCCTTAAATCAATTTCACTTACAACATTATGTAATTTCTCAATTATACTTGATATTACTGCTTTTCGTTTTTTAAGGATTTCTAGTTTGTCTTCTGTAGTTTTATCAAATAAACTTTGATCATCTATTATATCAGGACCAAATAAATCTTCAAACTCATTAGGAATAGTATCATCTGTAATTCCCATTGTAGATAATATCATGGAAAGGAGAGATTTACGCATATTTTGTTGCTTTTCAATTAATTTTTTTAATGTCCTACTTCCCTTTGGTGTAATCTCATAAACTTTTCTTTCTCTTTTCCCATCCATTTCAGATCTAAACTTAATTAAGCCCTTTTCCGTCAATGATGCAAGGTGAGGATATAGAGAAGATGCTGTCGGATTCCAAACTCCATATGTTCCATCACTTATTATTTGCATTAAATTGTAGCCATGAGAGGGGCCTTTTTCTAATGCTAACAATATTAGAGTGCTGATATGTCCTTTTTTCATTGATTGTTCAATCGCATCAGCAATCTTATCTATCTTCTCTTGACTCATATTTACTATCGATCTATCTAATATTATACTTTATATAAGTTTAAAGGAGTAGAATTACAAAAAGGAAAAAAAAAGGTTATGTTATTAAGGTGCGAATTCTGACTTTAAAAATATCGTTAAAGCTAATGGTATTATCCAGAGGAGTATTGAAAAAAGTAGCATCCATTCCCAAAATGCTTCCATAGTTACCAAAAATAAAATTAACATAGTAATTGGACAAAATATACCGTATATCCCAAAAATTTTGTTTATTTTTGTATCATATAAAACAACAATCCATCCTATAAAGAAGGCCCCTAGCGAAAAACCCGCAAAAGAAAAGAAAGAGAAAACATCATGGTATCCTGCGAAATCAAGTAAATCGTAATTGCGGTCTTCACTCCATATACCAACACCAATATATGCAAGATTCCCAAGGATGCTAAAGAAAAAAGCATTGCTGCTCAACCTAAACCTAAGACGTGAATAATGTTGGTTTCCAATATTTCTTTTTGTTGGCAAAGGAGCCATTAAATTTTCAATATAAAAAGTTAGGGGGATAGTAAAAATTCCTCCGATAACACATGTAATGTCGTATAAAATAGGAACTGGTGTATGACGCCTTCCACCAAGATCTGAAATCATGTGCGTCCAAATTGCATAATCAGTAGGTCCAAAAAGTGTTGCTATTATAACCTCAATTAATAATAGTGAAAGAAATACAATCACTACTGCTACAGAAATTTGTTTTACAAGATGATAATCTGTTACTTTATTATAAAATTTAGCCCTTTGCTTATTTATAAATTGGCGAATTGACATAAGGATTTTCATTGTCTATTTTTTTTAAAATTAATGAAAATCTTACAACCAAGATTTTCGAAACAATAATTTATATGACTATTCAGAATCTTTATAAAAATTCTTTAATATCTATTGGAAAATATTTTTATAAGGGAATGTTTTATCTTGATATTAATTGAATAAAGTGAATTTTTAAAAAGAAAGTCTTTTTTAATGTCAAAACTCAATATTCAACCTCAAGAACTATATAAGAAACGTGGAGAATTAGGATTAGACAATACTAGAAATTTATTGTCAGAAATTATCGAATCAAATAAGAACGATAATATAAGACAAGAAGCAATTAAATACTTAGGATTAATCTGTATTGAATCACCATCAACGAAAAAAAAATGCTTTGATATCTTCGAAAACCTGTTAATTACTGATGAAGGGGTTGAAATTAAACGTGAAGCTGCAAAAGCTATAGGCAAAATTAATTATGAACAAGGCTTGAAACCATTAAAGTGGGTATTAGAACAATATCCTGTTGATCATAATGTTAAATTATCAGTTTTAAAGGCTATTAAAAGAATCAAATTTGAAGACTCTGAAATTGAACTATTCATTAATGAGTTAGATAGCAGATATACGTCTATTAAGCAATTTGTAAAAGATGAATTACTAAGCCTTACTCCAGAACTATTAATTAATCGTCTATTAACATCTTTAGGAAAAAAGAAGTATTCAGAAGAACATAAAATTGAGATGTTAAAACTAATTGGATATGATTTATCAAGCATTAATGTCTCTTTTGAAGATTTGAGTTATTTAAAAACAAAATATCCCGAAATTGTTGATGAGCTTATCCAAAAAAAAGCATTAATCTTAGATATTGTTACCCTTATTTTAAAACAAGAAGATTCAGAATTAATGGATTGCGTTATTACTATTTTTAAAATCTTAGGAAAAGAGGTAACCAATGATTTAATTAAATTGCTATTAATTGATGACTTTATTGTCAAGAAAAATGCGATATTCTTATCTGGAAAGTTGAAATTAAATGAAGCTGTAGATTTTCTGACCTCTAATTTAGATGATATTTATAGTGAAGTTACAATAGCATCAATCGTAGCATTAGGGGAAATCGGGAATATAGCAGCAGTTCCAGACCTTTTGGATATACTTAACATCGAAGATATTAGCTTTGAATATACAGATTTGGATTTAAAATGGTTTATTATAGAAGCTATTAAAAAAATTTATGTTAACAATAGCAAGGCATCTTATGATTATTTGTATACACAATTAAACTCTGATAATATGGCATTTAAGGAATATATACCAATTATTTTGGGAGAAATTGGAAACGTTAAGTTTGTTGATCCTCTAATGAATTTATTAAGTATAAGAAATCTTGATGTTAAGAAAAATACTATCATTGCTCTCGGAAAAATTGGAAGTGTTAAACCACTAGAAAGACTTATAGAAATATTAGATGATATTGATGCATATTGGTTGATTAAAAAGGTTGCTACCGACGCTATTTATCATATCTATCAAAGAAATTGGTATAAAGTAAAGGAAAACGATAAAGAATTAAAGAGAATGCTAAATAAAGATATCGTTATATTAGCAGAATATTTAAAAAATAAAGAGGTTGAAAATTTCAAAGTTAAATTAAGCTTGATTAAATTTTTAGAAACTTTTGGTGAAGAACAAGTTTTAAGTGCTTTACTAAAGAGAGTAAATGACTTTCATAGAGTTGTAAGAATTCACGCGTCGAATGCAATAAAGAAAATTGAAGAAAAGCTTGAATTAGAGAATTCAGAATAATAATTATTGGGTAATGCTCTTTTATCAAAAATAAGTAAAGAAGAGTAATTAGTTTTCTTTTTGTTTAATAATCTTTATTTTTTTTAATCCATTTATTTTAAATAAGGTTTTAATCAAATAATATAATTCAGAGTTATTGATGGCAATAAGAAGATGAGTAAAGAAAACGCAGAAGATAAATCCAAATACGATTATTCCTTCGATTATATTCAAAAAAAATTAGAAGGAAAAAAGGATAGCCTTGGAATGCTCATGAAAGAGATAATTCGAACAGGTATTTGCACTGAATGTGGAACTTGTGCTGCCGTATGTCCAGTACTTGAATGGGATGATTTGACAGCTCAACCAAAATTGATAGGAAAATGCACTGGCTGTGGGATTTGTTATAATCAATGTCCTAGAACCATTACAGACCCTATTCAATTAATGGGTGATTTTAAAACAGGTTATGTAGCAAATACAAATATTCCTGAAGTAATAGGTGGTCAAGATGGAGGAACTGTCACTTCGCTTCTTTGTTATCTTTTTGATGAACACTTAATTGATGCAGCTGTAGTCACAATGAAAGATGAGAAAAATCCATGGCATCCAGTTGCTCAAATTATTACAAACAAAGATGATGCTATTAAAGCATCAGGTTCTATTTATAGTCATTCTCAAACTGTTGAAGCTCTTATGGATGCTATAAGAGCAGATTATAGATCTATTGCTTTTGTTGGTACTCC
>JBHLKV010000218.1:0-4500 GCA_048886305.1 Candidatus Hodarchaeota archaeon | reverse complement strand
GCTACAAAATCCAACTTTGATATTGAATAACTTATAATTATTAGAGCAAACAATATGAAAATTATTAAGAGAAGATATGGCTCCATTGTTGGATCAGATACTTAAAATAGATAATAAAGTAAATAAACAGAGTCTAATAAATCTAATTTTCTATATAAATTGAATTAATTATTTTGCCAGAAAAAGTTGTAACAAGAATGTAAATAAATTTAATTCGTTTAATAATGAAAAATTTGAGATAAGATAATCAAAAATATTCTCATCGATAAAGTATTTCAAACTTGAATAAAATCCTTCTTCATTTTTAATAATATCTACAATTCTTCTAATTAAATTTATTATTTGTTTCTCAACAACAAACATATCACAGTTAGTTGGGTTAATGTTAATAATATTGATCCCAGATTCTTTATTGAAGGTTATTTTGCTCAATTCAGGATTATTTTTTACATAATCATGACTTGAATAATGTTCAAACATTTCTTCAATACGATTGTAGATATTTTCTTTCTTCTCCTCATATAAATGACTTTCAATTACGTTAATGATCAAGTTTAGGATTTGTTGGAAGATCCCTAAAATGTCAAAGAATTCAGCGACGGTGGTTATATGCTCTGCTTGCCTCCATTGAGTATAAAATTCATCAATTACTTTCTCAAAGGGTCTGTAAATTTCAACATTCCCATTCCATCGATTTAACCAATGAGCTTTATCATTCATGTACTGGGCAATAAAAGTATTATGTATGACATCCAAACGGGCTCTTAACATATCTGCATTTACATCTTTAGTATCTGCGGCGATAAATAATAAATTAGCTTCTTTATCTTGGATATATACCCAACGTAGTCCACCCATTTCTATTGAATCTATGCCTTGTTTAAATTCGACTATTGTAAATTGATTTAATGCAGTGAGGAGCCCCGATACTAAATCTTCATTCACCGAAAAATCCATGTACGGCTTGTACAAAAGGGTAATCCCCGAATCACTTTCCATTATCCAGATATTCATATTGACCCTTGTTATTAAATTAACTAGTCTATTTATATTAAAAAATTTTAAAAATATATTCCTTTTGAAAAGGAAAATATAAATTGATTTTATAATAGACTACTCAATGAGTTAGTTTTACAAAATTTTTCTAAATTCCTTGTCATATCACTTATTTTACGTCTTAAAGTAAGTTCTGCTGCACTTTTCCCTATCAAATTCAAAAAATCACTACTTAATGTAAAACTATTTATAAAAACTCCGAGTTTTGTTTTATTTGTAGTAATTTCTTTGATTCTAAGCCTTCCTTCTAAAGTTCTAACGTCCTTATTATTTCGAACATTTAATTCGATTAATCGTCCTTTTTTTTCTTGCTCTCCTTTATCTGTAAGAACTAATTCACCTTCCATTTCAATAGGAACTTTTATTAAATCAATTTCATCATACACTTTAGTGTATAAGATATTTGGAGCTGTAAACTCAGCTTCTAATTTTTTTGTAGGTTTGATAGTTTCCCAAAATTTTGCTTTATACAGTGCTTTAATAAGAGTTTCTTTATCGCAGTTATTAATTTCTAAGACTTTTGATATAATATTACTACTCATTAGTGAAATCAACTTTTTAGTTATAACTTTTAAATAATTAAAATTTTGAAACTATTTAATAATTTATATATTATAAATGCCTCAGACTTCCTCAATTAATTCATTTTTAAGGATTTTAAATCATAATATAATTATTTTCATCATAGGCAACTATTTAGTTAAAAAAGAAAATGAGTTCAAGTTGATCTAAATAATTTGCTTTTTTCTACATCATTGGCTTCCTTACAATGTGGACAAACCCAAGTTTGATCGTTCTTTTTTACAGTATTTATACAACTATGGCAAATAGCAACATCACAAATACAATAATATAAATCTTCTACTGAATCTTCACAACTTTTACCACATATATAACATAAGGGAGGAGTCCTTTCCGTCATTTTTTCAAAACAATTATATTTAATTCTTTTTTATACTTTTAATTTTAAGTAATATAATATTTTAACTATCAAATAAAAATTTTTCAGAATTATGGATAAAATAAGGTCTCGAATTCAATTATTATCTCTTTTCAGTATTTTCTTTATATATAAGGCAATAGAAGCCGCCTTTTCAGAGAAAACGGATGAAGTCATTTTCTGGTCCTTAATTACCATAGTCTATATTATTTCTCTTATAATAATGTATTTTGTCATAAAATACTGGCAAAAAGAAGAAACTATTTGATAAGACCTACTCCTTTTATTATTTCTTTTTCTTAAGAAAATCTGGAATAATACCCTCAATTCCAAGACTCTTAAGAACAGAATCTCGAATGTCCATCTGAATTTTCATTTCTTGCATGCTTTTCATTGCATTTTCTAATGCATTAGAAAAGGTCATGCTCATTTCTTTAATAGTCTCGGAAGTTAATTTTAAGGAGTCTCTTATAGCTAAATTAGTTTCATTTAGTTCTGTAGCAACTTTATCCATACTTGCTGAAAGCTTATCGCTGACTTGAATTACTTTGTCTGACAGTTCTCTTACAGCAGAATTTATTTCAGCGAGTTCCTTTTTTAATTCTTTAATTGCAACCATTTTTTCAAAAATTTGCGTATATGTCCTATTAAATTAAATATAAGATAGAGCTCATTTATAAAAAGTTATTGTAATATTTTCTCTCTCATTTTCTTATTATTTAAAACAACAATCTATTTATTTTCTTATTTATAATTTAAATTAAAAGATATTTGAAGCAAATGATGAATATGTCTGAATGGAAAAATAAATTAGATGATACAGAGCATAAAACAGGACAGTTTTGTACAGGTTGAGGCATTGTAGATGGTATCATAAACTGTATTCGAAATATAAGAAAACGACGTCAAACAAAAAAATCATTACAACCCAATAATTAAAATCTCATAGAATTAAATCATCAAATATTAGGATTTAATTTTTAAAGTTCCGCAAGAACTTGAGATAAAACCATATCCTATTTATTAATAATTAATATTAACCAATCTTCTTCTATTTTTTATAAACAGTACTTTTTTATTCCTTATTTATGTTGAAATTTATAAGGAATTTAAGGGTATTATAAAATGGATGAAGAACAAGATTATTTGGATTTAGGTTTTGATGATAATTGTTATTATACTAGTTGTTCTTTAATTAACATGTGGCATAGACGAGCATTAAAACTAAAACAGAAAAAAGAAAATTTAAAGGAAAAAGAATAAGTGAGATTTATTATTTTTATTAAATCTTCTCCTTTTTAAGGTTTTTTAGGTCCTTCTCCAACTTTACGATAGATGAAACCTTTTTGCTCAACTAATTTTTTATTAAAAATATTTCTACCATCAATAATAATTGGTGTTCTAACCTTTTTCTTAAGATCCTTGAGATCAATATTGTAATAATCATTATGATTGGTAGCAAAAATAAGAACATCTGCTCCAGTAACAGCCTTATCAAAATCATCAGTTAATTCAGTTTCATTGTAATCTCGCTTTTTTACATAAGGATCATGTGCTATAAACGTTATATTATGAGAATGATACCTGCTTTTCAATACTTTAACTATATTCTCGGTAGGGGTATTCCTTGTGTCGTCTGTATTTGCCTTATAAGAAACTCCTAAAAGGACTACTTTAATATTATCTACTAATTTACGAGATTCTCTAAAGGTATCCTCCATCAACTCTACCATGTGACGAGGCATGAAATCATTTAATTCTCTTGCTTTTAGCAAAATGTCAGAATTATATTTATGTTCTGTATAAGTACGATGGCCATACTCGAGTAAGTGAGGATCTTTCGTAAGACAGTGACCACCTACTCCAGAACCAGGATAATGCATCATTCTATCATGCCTTTGATTAATCAACTCTATAACTTCAAATATATCTCTATTAAAATCTTCACATAGTAATGCCATTTCATTTGCAAATGCAATATTAACATCCCTGTAAGTATTTTCAATGCATTTTGTTAATTCTGCAGTTAACGTATCAGTAACTCTTATATCCTTCTTAATTACTTTTTCATATAAGAATCTCGCCTTGTTATTTGCTTCTTCACATCCTCCTCCAATCACTCGTTCCATATCAGTTATATATTCGATTAACTTTCCGGGCATAAGTCGTTCGAATGAAAATACTAGATAAAAATCCTGTCCTCTTTTTAGTCCACTCCCTTCCTCCAATATTGGTTTAATAATATTATCGGTTGTTCCTGGTGCTACTGTGGATTCAATTATGACAGTCACTCCTTTTTTTAGATGTCTTGAAATTTTGGTTGAAACTTCTTTTAATGATTCATATCGAGGAACTTTAGAATCTAAATCCACCGGAGTTTGTACATCTATAAGAATAAAGTCTGCAACATCAACATCATCATATTTCTCTGTAACTTTAAATTTTCCACTCTTTACAACTCTTTTTATTAACTCATCTAACCCAGGTTCCTCTCCCTCAAATGG
>JBHLKV010000217.1:0-4507 GCA_048886305.1 Candidatus Hodarchaeota archaeon | reverse complement strand
ATAAAGGCATTATCAGTAAATCTTAGAATTGTTGACGTTTTTCCTACGCCGGGATCTCCACAAACAACAATTTTGAACTTGTATTTTATAATTTCTTTATCTTCTACAGGTACTTCGGGAAATGCTTCAGCTTTTAAGTCAATTTGTTCTTTTACTCGGAGATCCTCTAAAATATTTAAAATTTCAGTACGCAAATTGTCTATTTGATTAGTAAGATTTCCTTTATTTTGTTTTAAATCTTCAATTTTGATTATTTCTTGAGTAATTTTATTAAACGCAGGTTCTAGAAAACTTAAATATTTATAAAAAATCAGATCATCAATTTCACTGAAAAGTAAAGTAATAGAGGATTGAGCGACTCCACCACGACGAGATTTGTCTTCTTTTTCTATATATTTTATTATACCTTTCGAGCTTAATGAAGGGAAAGGCATAATTATTAAAGATTTAGGCATTAAACCCTGATCTGCGGAGAGTATTGTTATTGATTTAATACTAACAGCCATGCGAGAACTCTCAGGTAAATCAGTAGGATACCATAAAATTGGGTTTGGTCCAAGTACTTCGTCAAATTCTGTATAGATAATTGCTTTTATTAGTTCTTTAGCCATCGTCTGTTCAATAAAGTTATAACTTAAATAAAAATTGACACTTTATATGAATAATTTATATAAATTAAAATAATTTAAGCATTTACTCATTTTATCAAACTAATATTATATAGACATAAAACTTAATTTTTTTACATCTCTCTCCTATAAAAGCTAATTTTAAATTTTAATTTATGATGTGAACCCTTATTAGTTCGATACCAATGATTCAAGAGGAAAAATTCGATAAACGCCTCTTAATCATTTTTATGATTCAATTTACAGAAGTTTTAGGATTTAGTAGCGTAATGCCCTTAATTCCAATTTTAGGGATAGATTTAGGTTTGAATGAGATCCAGGTAGGATTGATTCTAAGTATTTTTAGTTTTTGCCAACTTTTTGCCAGTCCAATCACAGGTAAACTTAGTGACAGGTTCGGAAGAAAACCATTATTATTATTTAGTCAAACAAGCACTCTTTTAGGATTTTTTCTTCTTGGAATAGCTAATAATGTCTGGATACTAGTTACTGCGCGCCTTGTAGACGGTCTTCTAGGGAGTAACATGACTGTTGCTCAAGCATATATTAGTGATGTGACAACTCATAAACAAAGAACTAAAACATACGGTTATTCAAGCGCAGTTTTTGGAGCGGGATTAATTTTTGGACCCATGATTGGAGGTGTTTTGTTACTAGTTAGCTTTTCAGCTCCCTTTTTCTTTGCAGCTGGGGTTAGCCTTCTTTCTATTATTTTAGTATTAATTTTTCTACCCGAATCTATAACAGAAAAAAAACAGAAGTTCAGTTTAAAGTTTGGAGAGATAATGCCTATTAAAGAAACTAAACGTTTTTTCAAATCAGCAGAAACTCGTGGTATTTTAATTGTATTCTTCCTTTATAGTTTTGGATTTTTTCTCTTTATCTCAACCTTTGCTTTATATTCCACAAACCAACTCAATATAACACCCCAACAACTCACTATTTACATGGCTTGGATCGGCGTTCTCAGAGTACTATTTCAAAGTGTTCTAATTAATCCAATATTGAAAAAAGTGAGTGAAAATAAAACATTGTTATCAGGCATTTTTTCATTAGTTTTCACGATGACACTTCTTATATTTACCACTAACTACTGGATCGTATTCATTCCCCTTTCCTTTTTAGCTTTTGGAACAGGCGTAACTCGTCCTGTTCTCACTAGTAAGTTAACGAAAGTAGGAAAAAGGGATGAGACTGGCAGTTTACTAGGGGTAAATAATGCTTTAAATAGTATTGCTCAAATAATAACCCCAATTCTAGGTGGAATAATCTTACAATATTTTCCGCCTCAAATACTCCCTCTCTTGTCAGCAATCATATTCTCGCTAATATTTATTTTATGGCGGTGGGCATTTGTTGAACCTTTTAGAGAAGAAAAAAGCCAAATAATAAAATCAGAACAACAAGTCTTTAGTTAAAAATAATATCACCGTAATATCAAGGTAATATTAGCATAATATATTTGATCGTAAAACTCAGCTTTCACGAAATTTAAATAAAATCAAATTTTTGAATGAATTTTATTATAAATCATCCTTTAATGATTCATATAAAGTCTTGGCGATGTCATAGAAAGCTTGTTCAACATTATCTCCTGTTAAAGCTGAAGTCTCAATATAGTTCAGATTTAATCTATTTGCTAAATTATTTGCTTGTTCAAATCCAATGATTTTTTGATTTATTAAATCAGTTTTATTACCAATTACAAACCCTATAATTTCTCTTGTTTTTTTTAATTGTGCCTCAATATCCTGATACCATCTTGGAATACTATCGAAAGATTTTGAGTTTGTTAAGTCAAATACTAAGAAAATTGCGTCTGTTCCGAGATAAAACTGGCGTCTCATGGTTTCGAATTTGACTTGTCCAGCAATATCCCAGATCACGAGCTGTACGACGGAATTATCTATTTTAAAGGTTCGATCTGAAACCACCACTCCCAATGTAGGAATATATCTTCTTCTAAACGCTTTTTTAGTAAATCTTAGTATTAAAGAGGTTTTACCAACTCCAGGATCTCCAACAAGAATTACTTTATATTTATAATCTATAAAATCTGAAATTTTTCTTGAAATTTCAGGAAAAGCTTCTGTATCTAGAGTTGAAGTTTCTTTAACTTTCAACTCATATAATATATTTAATATAACTTTTTCAAGAATTTTTAATTCTTCTGTAATATATTTCTTATCTGCTTTTGATTTTTCTAACATAGTGATTTTCGAAGCAGTTTCAGCAAAAATTAGTTCTAGATTATTTTTATATTTATAAAAGATGACATCGTCAACATCCTTAAAAAGTACAGTTATCGCAGATTGACCAATATCACCTCTACGAGATTCATCATCCCAAGTTATATATTTAATTAATCCCTTTAAATTTAGTGAGGGAAATGGAAGAATTACGAGAGATTCTGGAATCAAACCATGTTCACCAGAAAGAATTGTAATTACTTTTATACTAATATGCATTTGATTTTCATAAGAAAAATCAGCAGGAAGACAATCAATTGGATTAGGACCAATTTCATCATTGAGCTCGATATATACTACCGCTGTTATGATATCTTCTTCCATATTCCATTTACAACTTTTTATGAAAGGATTTTTTTAAATAAAAAAAATCGTCAATTATATTTTGTATTTTCGCTTTTTTATTTTTTATTGATCAAATTTGAACTCTTTTTTCATTCATTAAATTTTACAAAAAAAAGAAAAAATTGAATTTTTGGCTATTCTTATCTTAATCCCACATACATAAACCAAAAACTACTCAAGTACCCAATTCTAACGATAATTACCATAAAACCTGGAGCAGTTAAACCCTCTAGAAGCCCAAAAATACAAAAACATATGGAACCTAGTGATAATAAGTAGAAATTTCTTTTTATTTCACCTGTAGATTGAATAGCTTTGTATATAAATCCAATTCCAAGAAATATTAATATCGATAGTAATAGACTCCCTACTAACCATCCTGCCAGAGTATCTAAATTAACATTATAATCGATTAATGTTTCAGGGTCGATAATAGGTGGGTCGGTAGCAGGCGGGTCAAAAAAGAAAGCCTCTAATGGATCCATAAAAATAACAATTTCAAAAATAATACTAATAATTGCAATTATAGATACTATATACCATTTCATCTTTGGAGCAATAAGTTCAGAACCAATGTACATTGCAGTAATAACAACAGGAGCAAACCAGATATAGCTTAAAATTCCAACCAATCCATGAGTGTTATCGATGTTCTTTTCTGTAAATATGACTAATAAAAAATCTAAAAACACTCCTAAAAACATTAAACCAGCAAGCAAATTAGCTAAACCTAGATAGAAAAGAAGTTTTGCCTTCCTTTTTCTCGATACATAAAAAAAGAATAAACCAAAAATTATACCAAAAATAACAACACCGGAGGCTGTAATACCATCGATCCAACCATCTGGAGAAAGCATTTTGAATTCTCACCACTAAAAATATTAAATTTCGAATTTATTGTAAATAAATTATTTTATTAGTCTTAATCACAATATATAATTTTTTCTAAATTATATTAACGAATTGTTATGAAATAAAAATCAGAATAATTTAGGATAAAATGAATTTCAACTAATCTTTAATTTTTTCTAAAATTGAAAGGATTCTATAGATCGTAGTACGACTATGGAAAGGAATGTTCGGATCTTGCGAGAGATCATCAACCATATACATTATATTGCTTGAGAGGACGCCAGCAGTTTCATCTTCTCTCTTTAACTCGTTTATACATCTTTGAGAGATTCTTTTTATATTTCTAGGAACAGAACGGTCATTAATCATTCCTTGTAATAATTGTTCCACATTCTCAAAAGCTTCCTTAACTTCCTTGCTAGATTCCTTTGA
>JBHLKV010000216.1:0-4541 GCA_048886305.1 Candidatus Hodarchaeota archaeon | reverse complement strand
TAGAAACGGGAACAAACAAAAATGTGCTTGTAGTAACCGCAGATCGATGTTCCAATGGACCACATCTCGTTTATCCAAATCCTCAAGCACCAGGAAGCACATTAGATGCTGAAAATTGGGTATGGGATAATTTTAGTAGAGATCCTTTTGCTAAAAATGCTATGATCGAAACCGGTGAGAATGTAGCTAAAGAGATAGGGATTACTAAAAAAGAACAAGACGAAATTACGATATTACGGTATAGCCAATATCAAGATTCTATGAAAGATAATAGAGCATTTCAAAAGAAATATATGATTGAGCCAATTGAAGTTAAAGATCGTTCCGGTCGAAAAGTAATAGCAACAGTAGAAGGTGATGAAGGTATATATCCTACGACTATAGAGGGATTATCGAAACTTAAGCCAGTACTTCCAGAAGGTACAATAACCTATGGAACTCAAACCCATCCTGCAGATGCTAATTGCGGTGTTATCGTCTCTACAAAAGAAAAAGCAGATCAATTAAGGAGAAGAGAAGATATTGAGGTAAAAATTGTTGCATATGGAGAACATAAAACAAAGAAAGGTTATATGGCTATGGCAATTGTTCCGGCAGCAAAAAAAGCGCTTGAACATGCAGGGATTTCTATACAAGATGTATCAGTAATTAAAACACATAATCCATTTGCAGTAAATGACATTTATTTCTGTAAAGAGATGGATATCGATTGGAAAGATATGAATAATTACGGAAGTTCACTAATATATGGTCATCCTCAAGCACCTACAATGATGAGAATTATTATAGAATTAATAGAAGAGTTGGTGGAGAAAGGAGGAGGATATGGTTTAGCTGACGGTTGTGCTGCTGGAGATACTGGTGCAGCCCTTGTTTTGGAAGTAAAAGTAGATTAAATTAAATTCTAATTATTTTAATTTTAAAAAGATGTGAGGCATCCTAATGCTTAGAAAGAAAATACAAGCAGTAAAAGAGTTAAACCAGATAATGTCTGATTATTATCATGAGTTAGATTATGCCTCCAAAAGTGATAAGAAGAAAGTCGCTTGGTGTTCTAGTGTCGGTCCTGCAGAAATTTTAAGAAGTCTAGAATTTGAAGTATATTTTCCAGAAAATCATAGTGCCATGTTAGGATCCTCCAGAATAGCTACAGATTTAATTCCATATGCGAACGCGATAGGATATTCACCAGAAATATGTTCTTATCTTACTGCTGATATTGGTGCCTACTTAAAAGGAATAACGCCATTATCAAAAGCGTATCCTGATATTAAGAGTGTCCCAAAACCTGATGTACTAGTATTTAATACAAATCAATGTAGAGAGGTTCAAGATTGGTTTGGATGGTTTGCTAATGAATTTAAAGTTCCATTAGTCGGGATTTCTACTCCTAGAAATGTAGGCAAAGTGACAACTTCTCATATTACATTTATTAAACAACAAATGGAAAATTTAATTCAATCGCTAGAAAAAATTTCAAAAACTACATTCGACATTAATAAACTTAAGGAAATTGTTTCACTTTCTCGTGAATGCTCAGATCTTTGGAAAAAAGTTTTAGATACAGCCTCCAACATACCTTCACCTCTTACTTTCTTTGATGGAACCATTCATATGGGACCTGCTGTAGTTTTGAGGGGAACTCAGCAGGCTGTGGATTATTATGAAATTTTATTAAAAGAATTACAAAATAGAATAAAAAATGAGGAAGCTGCTGTAGAGGATGAACGTTTTAGGCTTTATTGGGAAGGAATGCCTATTTGGGGAAGACTCAGACATTATTCTGAGCTATTTGCTAAACTTAGAACATGTATTGTAGCATCAACTTATTGTAATAGCTGGATTTTTTCAGCTTTTAATGAAAAAAATCCATTTGAAAGCATGGCGAAAGCCTACACTGAGCTGTTTATAGTACGTTCAGACGAATATAAAGAAAAGTATCTTAACATAATGATCGATTTCTTTAAAATTGATGGTATAATCTTTCATGATGCTAAAACATGCCCACATAATACCAATTCTCGTTATGGGATGCCTCAAAGACTTGAAATAGACACAAAGATACCAAATTTAATTATAAATGGAGATTTAAATGATTTAAGATGTCTATCAGACGAACAATCACAAACTAGCATTGAGGCTTTTATTGAGCAATTAGAAGAAAGTTAAATTTGGTATAATTTTTAAAGGATTGAAAATAAGAAATTTTGAATATACTTTTTATGAGCTAAGCTAAATATGGTTGATAAAATAAAGGCTATTGATATAAAAAATTACATTGGTAAGGAATTTAAGACTAAGTGGATCCATGTAACTCAAGAAGCTATTGATAAATTCGCAGATCTTACCAAAGATCATCAATTTATCCATGTTAATCCTGAAATGGCAAAAAAATCAATCTATGGACAAACTGTTGCACATGGTTTCTATGTCTTATCTATGCTAGGGTTCTTTACTTTACAGGATGGAGAGAAAGAATTGATGCAATTTTATGTAACTGATGCAAAAGGAATAATAAATTATGGTTTTGATAAAATAAGATTTATTTCTGCCGTTCCTGTTGGTGGATTTATTAGAGATGTAACCTATATTTCTAAAGTCGAATTAGTTAAAAGAGGATTAAAATTCACTTCTCACCATAAAATAGAAATAAAAGGACAGGAAAAGCCTGCTCTCATAGCAGATTGGATTAATTTACTTCTTCTATAATTTTGTATTTCCATTCATAATGAGAGAATGAATTGAGTTAGAGAGAATTTAACCATACTATATAATTTTATCCACCAACTAATGGAGGAGATATTACTATTTGGTCTCCATCTTTTAACTTTGTATTTAATTCTTCTAAAAACATGTAATTTCTTCCATTTACCAAAATAACAACGTGAGTTTCTAAATTCCCATGGGAATCTATAAAACTTTTTCTTATTTTTTTTCCGTACTTACTCATGAAGTGCTTAATAACATCATCTAGGATTTCTACATTCGAATAATCGATCTGCGTTAACCCAACATCAATTGAGAATGTTGTCATCAGTTTTAATGTGACATTTGCCATTAAGTCTCTAATATTATAATTTTATTAAAAACTTTATTCAATAGAATTATAAAGGTTATTCTATTCTAAAAACATTAAATATTTTCACCTTAAATAATTAATTGATGTAAATGAATTCTAAAGATAGAATCGCTGAACAATTGAAATGGATAGTAACAGAAGATAAAGTTCTTACAGATTTAGAAGACCGTTATGTCTATTCCTTTGAAAAGCTTTTTCTTGATAGGTTTGAGATACAACCTGATATAATAGTTAGACTTTCCTCATTGAAAGAAGAAAAGGAAGTAATAGAAGTATTAGAGAAACAAAATGTAATATTGATTAAAAGAGGTGAAGAAATTTCACCTTTTAATGATAAAACATCAAAAGTTTTAATTCTATTAGATAATGTGGACATCCCTAAACTTGAAGACTATTCAGAAAAAACAGGAGAAATAAAAGGTGTAATCACAAAATCTAAAGAATTGCATATAGCTGGTTATGGAACTTACAGGAATCTTGCCTTAGTGGTTCAAAACTTACTTTATGGGAAAACTCTAAACAAATGCCAACAATGTATTACTTGTACTGGGTATTGTACAGTATCACCCTATTTTAATGGAGTAGAAACATGGTCTTCTAAAGGTAGAATGCTTATAGCAAGAGGAATAATGAAAAAAGAGCTAGAATTCTCAGATAAGATTGTTGATATATTATATAATTGTACAAAATGTGGATTGTGTTTCGCCCAATGCTTTCAAGAATTAGAGTTCCATGAAGCAATTCTTTACTTAAGACATCTTATAGCAGAGAATAATTTGGTTCCGAAAGTTTTTCATACAGCAGCCAAAAACATTTATGAAAATGGAGATCCTAGCGCTACACCTGCCAATCGTCGGCTTTCACGGATAAAAAATTTCACCAAGTTGGATTTACCTAAAAAATCTGATATTTTAACTTGGTTAGGGTGCACAATAGCAACAAGAACTCCGAAAACAGCTGAAGCTTTTATTAATATTTTAAATCATGCAAACGTTGAATTCACAATTTTAGGAGAACAGGAAGGATGTTGTGGATATGTTCTAATTTCATCAGGATTATGGGAAGAAGCTACTAAAGTTGCTAATGAAGTTATTAAACGAATTGAGAAAACAGAGGTTAGAACCTTGATAACTCCTTGTTCTGGTTGTTATTATACTTTTACAAGGCTTTATCCTGAAATCCTTAATCTTGAGATGCCTTGTGAGATCCTTCATTCATCACAATATATTGAAAAATTAATAAAAGAAGAAAAACTTAAACTAAAACCATTAAATTTGAATATTACATATCATGATCCTTGTTCATTAGGAAGACATTGTAAAGTATATTATGCACCCCGCAATGTATTGAAAGCAATACCTAATCTTAACTTGATTGAAATGCCTTTAAATAAGGAATTAGCTAGATGTTGTGGTGGAGGAGGTGGACTTTGGACATATAATAATGAAGTTAGTATGGAATC
>JBHLKV010000215.1:0-4544 GCA_048886305.1 Candidatus Hodarchaeota archaeon | reverse complement strand
CGGGGAATGCAGGAATTACTATGCCAAAACCAACTAATACGGTGTTTTCCACGGGAGATTATACACTAGAAGAATTAATGGAGATTTCAGATAAACCAACGTTGTTAATAACATCAACCTGGTACACAAGATATCAGTCTTATAGTTTTCCAGGAGTATTCTCATCACTTCCTAAAGATGGTATGTTTTTAGTGAAAAATAGAGGAAAAACTCTCGAACCGGTAAGAGAATTGCGGATTAATTCAAATCATCTTCACATGCTTGAACATACTATAGCTTTAGGAAAAACTTTAAAGCAAGTATCTACATGGCTAAGTCCTGCTAATAACGGTGTTTTTGCTCCTTTTATGCTTATTGAAGATATTAAAATGACAACAGGGACCAAATAAATTAGGAAAAAGAAGAACTTTTGTCAATTTTATTTTTTATTTAATATTAAACTCAAAATAGTTGAGATTAAAATAAATAATATCATATTAATTAATAGATTACACAAATTTGAAATTTCTAGTGGTTTTAAAATTGCCAGCTCAAAAAAAATCTAAAAAGAATCTAGATGAGGATAAATCACAAAAATCACTATTTAGTTTTGTGGAAGAAGAGACTCCAAAAAAGAAGGTTGTGAAAGAGAAGACTAAAATTAAGGAAGTTCAAGAAAAAATTGAAGAAGAACCGAAAAAGGAAATTACCATTAAAAAAAAAGTTGAAGAGGAAAAAATAAAACAAAAAGTCGAAATAAAAGAAATACCTCAAAATTTATTTTTTAAGGGAAATGATGTGCCCTTTGGATTAAAAGAAGTGAAAATTGAATTAGATCAAGTAAAGCGTGAAACAGTAACCTCAAAATATATTCGATATTTAATTAAAAGAGGAGAGATTGTGGAAAATTTGGAAAGAGGGTTATTACTTGATATTGATTATGATGGTGGACAAAATAAAGCATTTTGTAAGTTTTATGATTTGAACACAGATGAAATTAAGTTATGGATTGATACTACAAACCATGAACCTTATTGTTTAAGTAAAGAGTCGAAGTCAGATTTGGAAAATAATAAAGAATTATTAAATTTCGAAGGATTCATAAGATTTGAGGAGATAAAGAAAATAGACCTCCTAGAAGATAAAGAACTTGAAATAACCAAAATTTATGGTAAAACACCTTCTGATATTGGAGGATCTGGAAAAAATATTCGAAATATTTTAGGTGAACATGATTTAAAAGCCTGGGAGGCAGATATTAGATATCATTTAAATTATATTTATGATAGACAGTTAATCCCTGGATTAATTTATCAGATTAAAAATGGACAAATTCTAAAATTAAGTTTTGAGGAGGATTCAGAGCAATCCAAAAAAATGGCAAATGAATTACGCACTTTATTTAAAGATGAAACCTCAGAGATCCAAGAATTTTCAGAAAAGTTTTTAGATATCTTTCTAACTCCCATTCCAGATATTAAGAGATTGGCTATGGATATTGAAGTAAGTTTAGGACCAGAAGATTTTATCATCCCAGATCCCCGACAAGCAAATCAAGAAATAATTAGTGTATCCTTTGTATCCACTGATGGGTTAAAATTGGTTTATGTATTAGAAAGAGAAGGATTCTTTTATCATGGGCTTCATCATAAATTTCCTTCAGATGCTAAATTAATATTTTTTAAAAGTGAGAAGAATTTATTAATTGAAACTTTTCGTCTTTTATGGGAATATCCTGTGATTATTACCTTTAATGGAGATAATTTCGATTTGAATTACATGTTTCATAGAGCAAATAAATTAAAAATCGACAGAGATTTAAATCCTATTCATATAAAGAGAGGTTTTGGTGTTCTTTCAAGTTCAGATTGCGATCTTAGAAAGGGGATTCATCTCGATTTATTCAATCTTTTCTTTAATAGAGCCATTTCAGGTTATGCATTTGGAGGAGCGTATGAAAGCAGTTCTCTAAATGCCATCAGTGGTGCATTGTTGGGCGAGAAAAAATATGAACATGAAGAAGAAATACATGAAATGGAATATGATATTCTTACTTGGTATAATTTAAAGGATTCTATATTAACTCTTGAATTAACTAAATTTAACAACTCTCTTGTATGGAATTTAATAATATTGTTATGTCGAATTACTAAAATGCCTGTTCATGAAACAGTAAGACGTCAAATATCTACATGGATCCAAAGTATTTTTTATTTTGAACACCGCCGAAAAAATTTTCTCATTCCACGCCGATCTGAGATAGCAGAATTAAAAACAGGAGGTTATTCCAAATCAGTTATAGAAGGAAAAACATTTGCAGGGGCATATGTTGTTCCACCTGTCCCTGGAATTCATTTTGATGTTGTAGTCATGGATTTCGCCTCGCTATATCCTTCAATAATAAAAGAATATAACCTTTCATATGAGACTGTACTCTGTCCTCACAAGGATTGTAAAGATAATCTATTAAAAGGGAGTCCTTATCATGCATGTACTCATAAAATGGGTATTTTTGCTTATGTAGTTGGGTTCTTCCGAGATATTAGAGTAAAGTACTTCAAGCCAAAATCAATTGATAAAAATCTATCGGAAAGACAACGAAATTATTATAATACAATTCAACAAGCACTCAAGGTATTTATAAATGGATCCTATGGAGTATTTGGAAGTCAAAACTTTCCGTTATTTTGCTTACCTGTTGCTGAAAGTACTACTGCGATTGGGCAATATTCAATAAAACAAACAATTAAAAAATCTGAAGAAATAGGAGTTAAGGTTTTATATGGAGATACTGATTCTGTATTTCTTCAAAATCCAACAAAAGAACAAATGAATAAGATAAGTAAATGGAGTAAAGAAGAACTTGATCTTGATTTAGAAGAAGAAAAAACTTATCAATTCTTAGCGTTATCAGATAGGAAGAAAAATTACGTTGGGATTTATAAAGATACTAAATACGTAGATATTAAGGGATTAGTTGCTAAAAAGAAAAATACACCTGAATTTATAAAAAAGGTATTTAATGAACTTTTAGAAATATTAAAAAATATAAGAGATAATCAAGGATTTTTACAAGCAAAGAAAGAAATAATAGAAATTGTACAAAATAATATGAAAAAAATTGGTAGACCAGATACTTTTAGCTTAGAAGACTATGCAATTAATATTAGCCTGCAAAAAGAATTAAATAAATATTCTAAAGTAACTCCTCAACATGTAAGAGCAGCTTTAGAGTTAAGAGAGATCACTGGAAAGGAATACCGTAAAGGTGAAACAATTAGCATTATTAAAAGCAAAGGTGGATCAGGAGTAAAAGCCTTAGAAATAGCAAAACTTCAAGATGTCGACCCTAAAAAATATAAGGACTTAATGAAATCTGCTTTAGAACAAGTATTAGATGCTCTTGGAATATCATTCGAAGAAATTAGCGGTATCAAAAAAATGGATGCTTTTTTTTAAATTTAAAAAATAAAAAATTGATGATAAATACAATTTAAATGATTTGAAGGAAGATTAATAAAAAAAATTAGAAATATATACTATCCACATTAATAATCCGCAAAATATTGGATTTAATATATTATCATCAATTTTTAGGTTAATTATATCTATAAGAAAAAACATTATTGCTCCACTAATAGAAATAAGTATTTTTTTTGTCAACATTATTTTAGGTTCAAATAACCATAAAGCAAAGATACTTATTCCAAAAGAGGCTATAAAACCAGCAATGTAGCCAATAATTGTTTTTTTCGATGATTTAGGAAAATTTTTCTTACCAAATTTAAGCCCAAAAATAGATGCTGCTCCATCTCCAATAGTAGCAATTAATATTGCAGCACAAAATAGTCCAAAAGGAAGAAAAAATATAGGGATAAAAGATAATGCAATGACAGCGGGTCTGGTATATTCATAAATTTCATTACGCTTCATTGTCTTTCCTAATATATTTGACACGTTATCTGGAAGAAGATGATAGAGATTTCGTTTCTCAAAAATAAATGATAATCTTATAAAATCTAAAGCTGCAAAAACTAAAATACCAGAATAACCAGAACTTAAAATTAAAAATCTTCCAAAATTTTTGCCAGATATCCCCCATAGATCATCTGCATTCCATAATCCATCCCAAATATAATTAGCAAAAATCCAGAGAAAAATTACAACTCCAGCTGGAAATAAATGGAGAGCTTTTCGATGTAGATCTATGTTAATATCTATTGTTTTTTGATCACTAAGTTTATATCTATTATTATAATTTTTAAGAAATGATTCTAGATTTCTCTTGGATTTGATATTAGGGTCATTTTTCACCACATATTTATATTGATAAAATAATATGAGAAAAATAATTCCAGGAGTAAAAATACAAATAAATAATGTAGATAAAGCTTGAAAAAATCTTATATTTGAATTATTGGTTGAAAAGAAAAATGGATACACAAACCCGGCAATAATCCATAATAAAAATGTAAGAAAACTGTTCATAAAATTATGTTCTTTTGTATATTTCTTCTTCAATTTAATAGCATAAAATAATAAAAAACCCCCTACAACGATGAAGA
>JBHLKV010000214.1:0-4598 GCA_048886305.1 Candidatus Hodarchaeota archaeon | reverse complement strand
ACTTTTTCTTGTAAATGAGCATAAGGATTATTTAATGCATTCATACGATTTTTTACAACTACTCTCGCTGCTTGTTCCTCACTTACTCCATACTTAGTCATATACATATTTGCCATTAATCCTGCTGCTGAAATTTGATCTAATCCTAGATGTCTTTGATAAAAAGGATCAAAGATAGAGTTATTTACTAGATATTGACTTACTTCAGAGCATTTACAATGTGATACTACTAGTACAGTATCATAGTATTCTGAAAGTATTCTCATAGCTCCATAAATATAAGCAAAAGCACCATCACCAGAAACTCTAGATTCTGATTTTCTCACAGTTCCTAAAGCATCTTGAATCGCCATATTAGCGATTGTACGACCATCATTAAAATCATTGGAACTAGTTATTGCACAACCGACATCATCATTTGTAATTCCAAGATCTTCATGAAGTTTTTTAACTACTTCAAATACCATATCTGAAATGGTTAAATCAATCTTATCTGCTTCATATTTAGTTTGTGACACTCCTACAATTCCAATTTTTTCCATTTCACTATCTCCGTTTATATTTTCTTTTCTTTTTTATCGAGATATTTAATATATTTGATATGAGTTGATGGAATATAAAATCTTTTAACTTCAAAATATCTTATACAATTAAGTTAACCAATTAGGTTATAATAAAAATATAGATAAAGCTTTACAAATATAATTCATTTCTCCTATATATCTTAATTTAATAAAGGTTTAGGCAAAAATGGATACTGAAGATTTTGAGGATATTATTTATGAGAAAGAAGATAATGGTATTTGTACCATAACAATTTCAAGACCCGAAATAAGAAATGCTGTAACTCATATTACTTTTTTCGAAATATTTAAAGTTTTAGAGGATATGGAGAAAGATAAAAATTCTAAAGTTCTCATAATAACAGGAGATCCTAAAGGAAGAGCTTTTACATCAGGAGGTTATTTTAAACCAGAAGAGTTTGAAAGGATGAAAAAGTATCCTGAAATTGATTTAATGGATATTGCTCAAAAAAAACTATGTATGAAATTTTGGGATTTTAATAAACCTGTTATAGCAGCAATTAATGGAATGGCAATAGGTGGGGGAATCACAATGCCTTTAGCTGTTGCTGATTTAATATATATGGCAGAAGATGCATGGGTAGGATTTTATTTTAGTAAAAGGGCAATCATACCTGAGTTTGGAAATTCATTCATTTTACCATTTTATGTGGGCTTTCAAAAAGCAAAAGAAATTGTGTATTTTGGGAAAGAATTAACAGCTCAGGAAGCCTATGAGCTTGGATTAGTAAATAAAGTCTTACCAGAAGAAGAATTAATGCCTTATGCAAGAGAACAAGCATTAAAGTTAATACCTCCTAAGGGACCAAGTTTATCAATAAAATTGATGAAAAAAACGATGCATGCTTATTTTAGAGATATTTTGGATAAAACTTTAGATTTAGAAAATAAAGGGTTAAGAAAAACATTTATTTCGAAAGATTTTAAAGAATCAATGAAGAGTCTTAAAGAAAAAAGGGATCCTGTTTTTAGCGGTCGTTAATAGTGAAAATGGTTTTTACAAACATAAAACTTTAATTAATTGTAAATCGAATTATAATAATATTTCTAATGATTAAAAATAAAACTAGAATTGGTAAATATTATGGAAGGAAAAGATTTTGATAAAAATCGAGTTGTTTCAAGTTATCCAATTATAGTCATTGGTGCTGGTTTAGGTGGATTGGGTGCTGCTTGCCAACTCGCTTATGTAGGTAAAAAAGTCTTATTGCTCGAAAAACATAATGTTCCTGGAGGTTTTGCGACATCATTTGTTAGAGGTCGATTTGAATTTGAAGGAGCTCTTCATGAATTAAGTGAAATTGGTACAGAAGGAAATAGAGGTAGCTTATATCGTTTTCTTGAGAGAATCGGAGTGGTTCCTGATAAAATTCAATTCAAACAAGTCCCAGAATTTTATCGAAGCGTATTCCTAGATGGATATGATGTCACTATGCCTATTGGTGTGGAGGAATATACTAATAAGTTAATTGAGTTATTTCCTTCTGAAAAGAAAGGAATAGGAGACTTCATAGAAGTTTGTCAAGCAGTATTCGAGGGTATTAAGTTTGTGGCAACTAGAGGAGGTAGATTTACTCCAGCAGAAATTTTAAAAGAACATCCTTGGCTAGCTCGAGTATCTGGACTCACATTAGCTGAAGTTTATGAAAAATTTTTTACCGATAAGAGAATGATAGCTGTTGTTTCACAGTTATGGGGATATCTCGGATTACCGCCAAATAGATTAAATGCTTATGCATATTTAGCAATGTTAATTCTTTATTTAAAGTATGGTGCTGCATTTCCTATTGGGAGGTCGCATGCTTTTACAAGTGCCATGGTAAAAGCTTTTGAGGAACTAGGCGGAGAAGTAAGGTATAATGCATTAGTGGATTGTATACTAGTAGAAAATGGTAGAGTATGTGGTGTTGAACTTCTTAATGGTGATATATATCTTTGTGATGCTGTTATATCAAATGTTAATCCTATTTGTACTACTATGAAAATGCTCCCAGAAGATATTGTACCAGAAAGTTATAAAAAACAGATCTATGCTCCTGAAATAGGACCCTCAGGATTTTCCGTATACATAGGACTTAATGCCTCTTATAAAGAATTAGGATTTAATGCTCATGAAACCTTCATTAATGAAACTGATGATTTGAAGACAGCACATGGCTCCTTCACTAAGCTTGAGCCTCCCAAATACATGGTTGCAGCATGTTATAACCATATTTATGATGATATAAGTGCTCCTGGTACAACTCAACTTGTCCTTACAACCTTACAAATGGGCAAAATATGGCAAAGTGTTTCTCCTGATGGATACCATAAAATGAAGGATTATATTGCTGATAAAATGGTTGGACTAGTCGAAAAGACAATATGCCCTAACATTCGTGATTATATTGAAGTAGCAGAAGCAGCAACTCCTCTTACTTATTATCGATATTCCAAAAATATAGAAGGAGCTATCTATGGATATACTCAAGATATTTTAAATGGTCCAACACTACGATTAAAAAGCCGTGGCTCAATTCCTGGATTGTATCAAGCAGGTGCCTGGACTAATATTGGTGGTGGATTCTCAACTTCCATTCTTGGAGGAAGAATTGCTGCCGGAATGTATTTAAGAGATAGCAAGGAGGGGAGGTGGTAATAAATGGAAAAAGATATCATGACAGATGTAAAAAAATATCAAAAAGCTGAAAAATTAAAGAAGTGGAGAGATGAAGTACAACCCATTCCTTGGTATTATGATGGACTGGAAAATCTCTGTAATAGGATTCATCCTGAAAAACAAATGTTACAAGTGTCTGATATACAACAACTCTCCCATGACACGAAATTATACCGATTAATATCAGCAAATCCTAATAAATTATTAGCTCCTTTCCGAGCAGGTCAATATATTGGATTGACCGTTGAAATTAATGGAGTCAGAACTTCTCGTGCTTTCTCACTTGTTTCTTCTCCAAATCAACTTGCTTACTACGAATTAGGAATAAAAAGAAAGGAAGGGGGTTTTGTTAGCCCTTATATTCTTGATAATATAAAAGTTGGTGATATTTTAGAAGCAACAGACCCTATGGGAAATCTATATTATAATAGGGTTTTCCATGGAAAAGATTTAATTTTCATTGCTGGTGGCAGTGGAATAACACCTTTTATTTCAATGTTAAGAGATATTTCAGAGCGTATGTTACCATTGAATGTCTGGTTAATATTTGGATGTTTAACTGAGAAAGACATTTTATTCAGAAAGGCGCTACAAGATATAAAGTCGCGACGTTCGAATATTAGAGTTAAATATATTCTTTCAGAACCAGAACCTGGATGGACTGGAGCCTGTGGATTTATCACTAAAGAAGAAATACTAAATGAAATTGGATCTGTTGCCAATAAATATTTCTACGTGGTTGGAAATAGACCGATGTATTTCTTTATAGAAGAACAATTAAAAGCAATGGGAGTTCCCAGACATCGTATTATTTATGAAGCTTTTGGGGTTCCAGATGATATAATAGAAGTAATAGGATGGCCAGAAAATATTGATGCTTCTAAAAAAGTGAATATTTCGGTTGAATTTTTCAAACAGGGAAAGAAACAGAAAGAAACTTTTGAAGCTCAATGTATTGAACCAATTTTGAACAGTCTTGAACGAGAAAAGGAGTTAGGCTTAGAAGTTAATAATGGCTGTCGCTCAGGTGAATGTGCTCTGTGTAGAACTAAACTTGTTTCTGGTAAAGTATTTGTACCTCCTGAAGTAATAATACGAGAAATAGATCAAGAATTTGGATTCATCCATCCATGTATTTCTTACCCTCTTACGGATATCCATTTAGACTTAACTCAAACCTGAATACTAACTTTCTTTTTTTTTGATTTTTATTTGTTTTACTTTTAATCTGAAAATTCTCACTTTTTCTATAAAATTTCTTATTTTTATACATTTATTAAACTTCTTCACCTAAATTTCAGATATAATTTTAAAAATACATTGTGTATTAGTGTGTATTAATAAATAAGTATACG
>JBHLKV010000213.1:0-4600 GCA_048886305.1 Candidatus Hodarchaeota archaeon | reverse complement strand
GATTAAAGAAAAATTAAAGTTATGGGAGGCACTTTAAAATGATAATCAATGAAAAATTCAAAAATAACTGGAAAAAAATCATTGATTTTAATTCTAAAGCGAATGTTGTTGAAGATATCAAAGATTTAAAAGAAATTGTTAGAATTCCCTTAACACCTATAAATCTAGAAGCAAATATTTTATACTATTTATTCGAAATTATTTATCCAAGATTTATAACTGATCAACAAAATATACTCGACTTAATTATCTCTGAAGAAGATATTAGGAATAAAACAATTGGATTATATTTATATCCCACACAAAAAGCTGGTATACATGAAAAAATTGAAAAATTACCTATAGATACCATTAAAATTAAAGAAAAAGATTTAGAGGATTTTGATGAGTTATTTACAAACCTTCAAAAGACTATATGGAAAAGAAAGGGTATAAGGATATCAAGCTTTCGATTATTTAAAACAAATGCTATAAAATTAATAAATACATATAGCGAACCTATAGAAACGCTTTCAAATTATGAGTTTATAAAGAGGTTTTTAGATTTAATTCAGGATTTAATTGAGAATAATTTATTTTGTATCTATCCTGAACCCAATGTTTATAGACTTTTAAAGAATTTTATAATACTACTGAATGGAATTAAATTATCGAAAATTTTTGAATTATTAAATGAATTTACTCCTGTTTTTAATCTCTTATTTATTCTTAATTCTAATAATCTTGTATTAGCTTCTCAAATACAAAAGAGAATTACAAAACCAAATATATCAGAGATTTTAATAAAAGTAGATAAGATTGATGAGTTCAGAGTTAAAAACGACCCTTCGAATATTTATAATATAATGATAGAAAAGAAGTCAGAATTTAAAGTTGATAATGTAATATACCTTAACCAAAATGATATTATATCATTTTTTTCCGAGTTATCCGATTTGGAAATCCCATTGAATAAGGATAATGTAAATCTTATTATTCAAAAATTTTTATATGGATATAGACGTTTTGAAGATCGTTGGAACATTGCTCCACGACCAACCATTTATAATATCTTTCGAAGATTTATATTTAGACTGTTTGGCTTTAACTTGAATCTTAAAAAAATCTCACATTGGACAATTCCAGAATTGCTTTCTAATAGTATTAATATCTACTTTGGATTAAATTCTAAGATTTTAGTTTTTTTGACTAATATTCAAAACTACAAAAATTTAAATTTAAAGACAATAGATTATCTAAAAGTTGCTTCAGAAAATATATTCTTATTAGAAATTGAGAATAGTTCTTTAACGAAAATAATCCCAATTAAAAAATCTAATCTTTTATCTGGTAAAATTGAATCCCCTGAACTAATAAGATCAAAGATTTCTGAAACTTATGGCTTTATATCATCAATCTTAATAATTGATAAATATTTATTAATGAAAGTTTTAGAGTTATTTGTTTTTAAATTAACTAAATTTTCTCCAATTAAAAAATTAAAAGTATTAAAATTATTTAAACAGAAATCCTATTTCAATATGTATCCAGAGCTTCCAATTTATAGATTATTTAACCAAAAAAGAATCACTTCATTTTTGAGATTAATATTGCCCATATTGATTGATAAACACGAATTTTAATGACAATTCAGGTTTTTAATTCTTTTAACCCGATATAAAAATAATAATATCTTATTGGATAAATCCTTTAGCTATTAATAGTTCTGCATTTAATATTGCACCACCAGCAGCTCCTCGTACTGTATTATGACTTAAGGCTACAAATTTAATATCCATTATATTATCCTTTCTTAATCTACCTATTGTTACCGCCATGCCTTTGTCATTATCTCTATCTTTTTTAGGTTGTGGCCTATCAATATCTTCTAAGTAAATTATTGGTTGTTTTGGAGCAAATGGTAGGTTTAGTTCTTGAGGAATTGATTTGAATTCTTTCCAAATTTTCAAAATTTCCTCTATTGTTGGTTTTTTATCTTTAAATTTTAAATTTATACAAGCCATATGACCATCAGCTACAGGAACACGAGTACATGTTGCACTAATTTGAATCGAATCATTATTGATTATTCCATTATCGGCAACTGTTCCTAAAATCTTTAAAGGTTCTTTTTCAGATTTGTCTTCTTCACCATGAATATAGGGAACTACATTATCAATAATATCTAAAGATGATACTCCCGGATAACCTGCTCCTGAGACTGCTTGTAGAGTAGTCACTATCAATTTTTCTACTTTGTATCCTGCTTTTTCTAATGCATAAATTGGAGTCATATAGCTTTGAACTGAACAGTTTGGTTTGACAGAAACAAAGCCTTTAGAAAAACCTCTCCTTTTTTGCTGAATAGGAATGACATTAACATGATCATAATTAATTTCACCAATAATCATAGGTACATCAGGAGTCCATCTATGAGCAGAATTATTAGATATTATTACAATTCCCTTTTCAGCATACTTAAATTCTACTTCTTTAATTTTCTCTTTAGTGGGCATGGTTATAGCTGAAAACATTAAACTAACTCCGGAAGGGATGGTATTAAAATCTTGAACATCTCTGACTATCAAATCCTTAATATTAGATGGAATTGGTATTGACATTTGCCATTTGGTCTTTACAGCGTCTTCATATTTCTTTCCTGCCGATTTAGGAGAGGCAGCAACATCTACTATTTGAAACCAAGGATGATTTTGTAATAATTTTATATAATTCTGACCTACTACTCCTGTGGCGCCTAATATTCCTATAGGAATATTTTTTTCTATCAATAAGATCAACCTGTAAAATTATATGTTTTACTTTTTAATGAGTTAATATTGAATTACTTTTAGGTTTTTACTAGGATATATTTCAAGCTATATATTGAAATTATAAACCATCATCATTTTATTAAGTTTTTAATTATTAGAAATGTTATTATGTATCAGATTTGAGACTAAAAAATTAAATAATTGTTTTTAATAAATGTTTTGAAGTGAACTTCTGTGTATCGACATAATGATAATCTAGAAGAAGAAGCAGAAAAGTTGGAAAACCAATCTAAAGAAGAATTCAATAAAAAAAATTATACAATAGCAATTTCTCTCTTAAATGAAGCAAAGGAAGTTTACAAACAATTGGGATATGAAGGAAAAGTGGGAATCATTCAAAAACGGATTTCTCAAATGATGAATCTTATGGCATTTGAAAAACAGGATACATATATTAGAACTGAAAACGAAGCACAATTTCAAAAGCGCGTTGATAAAGTATTAACTGAAAAGAAAAAACATGAAAACAGACAAATGGAATCTTTGAAAGATCTTCCGCCTCAAATTAAAAGGAAACTTGAAAAAATAAATTTATTAAAAGAAAAGGCAGAAAAAGAATTAAAATTAGGCAGAATTGAAAGAGTTAAAGGAAGATATGAATATATTATAGAGTTATACAAATCTATTCCAAAAAATATTATAAATTCTTCTTTTCAGATCTTAGAAATTGAAAGAAAACTATCATCTTTAGGAGATAAAATACAAAATTCTTGAGATTATATGAAAAATCCATTTGATCGTTTTTATCATGTGCCAAACTCACAGGAATTATTAGATATAGCTTTTAAAAGGGGGATGAAAAGCTCTGCTCAAGTTTCAAAAAATGCTCCGATACTAATTAAGGCAAAAAAAAAGGAATCAAAGCGAATTAAGGTTACAATTGATGAATTAATTAACAGGATTCTTAATATAATAAAAATGGTTCCAATTATCGATGATCTTCCAGATTTTTACAAAGAATTAGCCTCCCTTTTAGTTGATACGAATAATTTGAAATTAGCCTTAGGTAAATTAAATGGGATTTTACCCGTTCTAAAGCAAATCGAAAGAGAATATACTTCTAAATTAAGCAAAATCGAAATACCTAAAGAAGGGGACCAATTACGAAGAGCAGCTTTTGGAAGAATATCTTCAATAATTAATAAACAAAACCAGAATCTTATTTATTTAAATAGCATAAGAGGAAAATTAAGGGAGATTCCTTCAATTGATCCCATTTCACCTTGCATTGTTTTTGCGGGATATCCCAATGTAGGAAAAAGTAGTCTTGTAAAGAATATTTCTACTAATAAAAAAATTGAAGTCCAAGAATACCCATTTACTACAAAAAAATTAATATTAGGTCATTTAGAAATTAATAGAAAATTTGATAAAATCAAAGTGCAATGCTTAGATACTCCTGGAATTTTAGACCGTCCAATGGCAAAAAGGAATAATATTGAGTTACAAGCAATTTTAGCACTAAGATTGATCTCGGATTTTATCTTCTTTGTTTTTGATCCTACTCCTGCCTGTGGTTATTCAATTGATTCTCAAGTAGAGTTGTATTATGAAATTAAATCTAATTTCACTAAAGATGGAAAAATAAATCTTTTTATAATAATAAATAAAATGGATTTAGCAAGTTCTTCAGAAATAGAATATTTAAAAAGAGAATTACATTTACAAGAAGAGAACTATTTTTTAACTAACGCTTTAACAGGAGAAAATCTTGATCAACTCATAACTTATTTAAATAATAGATACTCTGATAAAAATTGATCCTGTTATGGAAAAAACTATAGTTCATA
>JBHLKV010000212.1:2859-4672 GCA_048886305.1 Candidatus Hodarchaeota archaeon | reverse complement strand
TCGGTGTTGGTGTATGGGATATTAGTTTTGAGATTATGGATCTTGATAATAATACTGATGCTCTAGATGCAGATATAAGTTTATGGATACTTGGAAGTGTAAAAAATTTCCTTTCTCAAGTTGATAGTTCTGTAATACGATATGGGATGATTCCTGCCACGATCTTCGGTTCGCAGGCAGCTACATCAAATTTTGGTCCATACGGAAAGCTTGCCTCATATGCATTGCCATTGTTAATTATTGGGACAACAGTTTATTTCTTTGCTTCTGAGCTTTATTCATTAGCCAAGGACAAAGATTCTGGTGCACTGTATGGATTGGGTCTTGGTGCTTTGGTCGTATTTGCAGGTTTATTGGTCTGTCTATTCAAGGTTAAGGATGTAACAGCATACTGGACTTTCAATATCGTTGGTATGTTCCTTGAAGTATTAGCTTTATCAGCTATCTTTCTAAACTGGGGATACATTAAATATTTATTGTTTTCAATAAGAAGCTTAGTACAATTTCTAGCTGTATCCTGCTTTATGGGTATAGCAATTGACATGTTTCAGAGTTCAGCACAGCATATTAAATACATGGTTATTGTCTATGCTTTTATTCTGTTTATTCTTAGCATGCTAAGTTTTTATATCGCTTCTGATATAAATGAGTTAAATCTATTTAATAATTTAATTATATTTCATAATCTTAAATAGAGGTGATATTATGTATAAAAGGAAAATAAGAAAGAGATGGGTGTTCTTGGTCCTGGTAGGTTTGTGTTTAGGTATGCTTTCAATTTCTACCTCTATAAATTGTTGGGGGAACGGTGCAACCCAAGGGGGTTCCTTTTGTGGTGACCCGGAGAGATATGCGGCATATTATTACGAGGGTAATAGTCAATTTTTTGGTACTCACGACTATCTAGATCTTTTCGCTTTAGATTATTTGTATCAATATGATCAAGCTATAAGCTCTTGGTTGCGAAATGTATATGGAAAATTTTTCCATATAAACTTATTAGCCACGGAATTTCCTGACTACCTTTCTAATAGTGCCCCACAGTTTTATGTCGATTGTGGAAAAAATCTGGTTGGTGTAGGATTTGGAGATGGTCCTACTCACAAATATACTTTTGAGAACGTAGATGGCGTAATAACACCTGTAAATACCAAAGCAGCTCAACTTGCTCAATTAAGGGCAATACAGGCAAGATATCATTTACTGGTAGTTGATGATGAAGGTGATCCTGCTCCTGAGTGTGGAGCTTTATCTTTTTATTTAGGAGCGATGGTACATTACATTTCTGATTTATCTATGCCCTGTCATGTTTTGGCACAATCGGAGATGTGTGATCATTTAGGTATTATATCTCAGCTTGTGACAGGATTTCATAAAAGATGGGAGACTAGAGTATCATGGTTCAGCACTTTAAGTGATTATCAATCTAATGGTGGTGGTTCTTTCTTTACAATTAATTTAGGAGCTAAGTTAGGAAAATCTACACTTACTCCAATGTCTGCTGTTGAAGCAGCATCGTTAATGGCTTATACAACTTATGCAAATTTTGATACAACACCAGGAAATCCTGGGTTGGGCCAAAAAGATGTTTGGTGGCTACTTGACTTTGAATATTATAATCGACCTGATTGGACTATAGAAAGTCGCAATAATCCCATCTTCTTGGATTATTATAATAGATTAGAGATATTACTAAATTGGGCAGTTTATTATACTGCTTGTGCTTTAGCTTATTCACTTAGAGGCTTTTCAGGGAGTTGTACCACTTGTGGTGGTGAGCCATACTATCCTGATCCATGGGATCGTCTTGATC
>JBHLKV010000212.1:0-2849 GCA_048886305.1 Candidatus Hodarchaeota archaeon | reverse complement strand
TCTTAGTTTTATAAAAAATCTTAATCATAGCAAAAAGGGCTTCACTCTTATTGAGCTCTTAGTTGTTATTGGAGTAATTGCGATTACTATCGTCATGTCAAATAAATTTTTCAAAAAGATTTAATTAATCTTTTTTTTATTATTTTTGCTCTATTATTTTTGCTGATTTTATTTAAGAGATTGGATATATTTTAATAGTTTAGTTATTATATTTTTAATATGGAGTCAAATTTGAATCCAGAATTAATTTACAGTAATTATATTGATGGGAAGTTTGATAAGAGTAAAGCTATTGATTCACTAATTCTAATTATTAAAAATGATATTAACGAAAATAATAGGGAAATGAGTGTTGAGATTCTGGAAAAATTTGATTTAACAGAACAAGGTACCTTTAAGTTTTTAGAAAATTTATTAATTTCAGATTCCAATGAGCATATAAGAAGTGTTGCTGCAAATATTATTCTTCAAAAATATTTTAAAAAAGGCTTAGAAGCTATTCATTGGGCATTAGAGCATGAAAGTTCTCCAAAATGTTTAGAGATAATTTTATTAGCGCTAGACAAGATCAACTCAGATTTTGTAAACCGATTTTTAACCAGCGAGTTAAATCATATAAGAAAAGAATATCCTAAAATTTTCAATAGTTTCTATGATTGTGTAAATTTACCACGCAGTAATGATTGGCTTATTGAAATTTTTATAAAGTGTAAGATTCTTATTTCACTGGGGGATTATCTCTGCGATTTCTTTGTAAGAGATAATGAAGTTGTAGAGATTGGGATCGGTGGTCTAACAGTTAAAAGAATAAGTGATATAAAGGTGTTAGAGCATCTGCCTGAGTTAGAGCATTTAGATCTTAGAGACAATACCATTGAAGAAATTGATTTTATTGAAAAATTCCTTAAGCTCAAATATCTAAATCTTTCATTTAATAACATTAAAGAAATTAAAGGGTTCCACAATTCAAAAAAATTGGTACATTTGGATTTAAGTAATAATAAAATATCTGAAATAAAAGGTCTTGAATCTCTTGTTAATCTTGCTTATTTAAATCTCGAAAATAATTTAATTCATGAATTGAAAGGTATAGACTCGCTTTTAAATCTTGAGGAATTAAATCTTATCGACAATTATCTTAAAGAAGTAGAGAAACCAGAGAATTTAAAAAAATTATGGATATTCGAATACTAAGTTTTTTTTGAACGGAATTAATTATAAGAGAAAAATTAAGATAAACATTGAATAAAATTATAAAAGTAAGGTAAAAGATAGATTATGCAAAAATTATCGATTAATAAATTTTTCAGCTAAACTTGATTCTAATTTTTCTATTAATTTTTTTAATTCTGTAACATCAGAGCTTACTTCAATACCTAAATATGGGTCCAAATTAATAGCTTTTTCAATATACTGAATAGCCATATTGTAATCCTTAATATCCATGTAAGCGTAACCCATGAAAAACCATGCTTTAGCAAATTCTTGGTCTATTTCAGTTGCTTTCTTGTAATTATTAATGGCTAAATCAAATTGTTTTACAAGTTTATACGCATTAGCTATGTTAAAATATGCTAAAGAATAATTAGGGTCAATATTGACTGCTTTTTTATACGATTCAATTGAATTTTCTAACTCATTTTTAGCTTCATAAGCAAGTCCCATATTGTTCCAAGATTCAGCATGTTTAGGATTTAATCTGACAGCTTTGCTAAAATTCTGAATCGCAGCATCATAGCTCCTCTTATTATTAAAGGCAAGACCGAGATGATAATATCCATCTACATAGTTTTCATCTAATTCTGTTGCTCTGTTGCAGGATTCAATTGCTATATCAGGATTTTTTTTTAAATTTTGCTTAGCTTTGTTAATTAATTCAGTTTTATATCGTTCTCTAATCAAATTCTTATTTTGCATATCAGGTTCTTCCATGAGCTCATTTACTTTAAGAGCTCTTTCATAAAATTTGAAAGCATCCTCCCATTTAGATTGTTTAGCTAATTGGTTTCCTTGTTCTATTAAAAGTCTAATTTCATCAGAGTGGACTTCATCGATTAATTTTTTAATTTTGCTCATTTCTTCAATTCTACGCTTCTCATCTTCAATAGAGTTCGCATAATCTAATCGTTTTTTTAACTTTTCAATTTCTCTCTCTTTTAATTTTTGGGCTTCTGCTAAACCACCTTCTCCGACAAGTTGCTTAATTTCTGACTGGTAAATTAATCCTTTAATTTCACCGACTTCCTTTTCCATCTCCTCTGTTAAATACATTTTATTTGTTATATCCAAAGCTTCATTATAAACTTTAATAGCCTCCTCATATTTATCTTCATTCTCCAGTTTATTTCCTCGCGTCAGTACTTCTTTTACTCGAGCAGAGAAAACTTTGTTTACGAGGTTCTTAAGGTTTTCAATTTCTTCATTTTCTTCCTCTGGATAAGTCATAATTTTAGCAATGCTTAAAGCAGAATATAGTTGGCTTACAGCATCGTCATATTTTTTTTGCATGATGTTATTTACTGAATTTTCTTTAATTAGATTAATACCTGCTAAGCATGCGGTGTTGATTAGATCACTAATCTTATTTACTTCTTGATCTTTTTTTATATCTGGAATCATGGAATTTGCTATATCTAAAGCTTCTTTGAATGTCTTTACTGCCTCATTTATTTTAGTCGTACTTTCCTCAAATTTTTCTTGTTGAATTATTTGTTTTCCTTTTTCTACAATGGGTATGATTTTCTCTATATAGAAAGGGTTTATGATTTCTGCGATGATACTGATTTCAAGGTTTTTTAGATCAGAATCATACATTTTATTAGCGATGTCTAAAGCATTATTTGATTCTG
>JBHLKV010000211.1:0-4682 GCA_048886305.1 Candidatus Hodarchaeota archaeon | reverse complement strand
GGTTATCTTCCTTCTGATAATAAAAAACCTTTTAAGGAAACTTCACATCCGTTTAATAAAATCGTATACGCCCCGGGAGGGCTAGTAAGCTCAGCAAGAGAAATGCTAAATTACATAATAACATTGATAAATAAAGGGCTATTTGGAACCTCTAGAGTCATTCAACCATCTTCATTAGAACAATTATGGACACCATTTATTAAAATACCAGAAGAAACAGGAGGTCGCTCTGAAGATGCGTGGTATGGTTTTGGGTGGGTTATAGAGAAGGATTTTTTAGAGCATAAATTATATCAGCATGGAGGAGATGTAGGATCTTCTACTGCCTTTTTAGCTTTAATACCGGATGAAAAGATGGGAGTTATAATCGGAGCAAATAGTAATGCTTCAGTAATCTTGAGTTCTATTGCTCGTGCGATTCTGGGAATTCTATTAGGAAAAGATCCCGATAAAGCAGCGCCATTGCTAAACATACATAAGAAATTGAAATCGTTAACAGGGATATACAAAATTTATAAAAATCTTGAGACTATGGAAATTAGCTTTGAAGATGGAATTCTTTATACTACAATTAAAGATTCTATAGATCTTGCGCCAATGAAATTACCACTTGTTACTGAAAATCTTGAAGAATTGAAATTTTATGTACCTATTGCATATCCTAATCGAAAAATTAAAGTTCAGTTCTTTATTGATGATAAAACTGAAAAAATGCATTTAACATTTGAAAGATTTTATTTTCATAAAGTCTAAAATTCAATTTTTCTATTCTATTTCTTTAGGTACATCTCTTGGTAATCTCTCATTAACCGGCAATAGAGATTTAAATGGTTTATGAGGTTCTGTCTGATACCAGTAAGCAGTAGAGGACCAATCATCTGAACGCTGATTTGCATGACCATGCTCTATTTTAACTCTGATATTTTTATGAAAATATATTGGATCTTCTATATGATATCTGTAATAGGAAATCTTTCCACTCCAATTTTTCCCACCTGGTAAAGGAATTCCAAAATACGGAGAACAGTAATATTGGGCAGGACCCCATGCGGTACAAAAATAATCCTCTGTACCAGTACCATAAAGGATTATTTCACCATCATCAATTTCAATATAATCATCTCCTTCACCAGGCCAATTTTGCTTTTCTGTTTCATATAAATTATGAATATCTAAATGACATCCAACGTATTGCCCTTCTCCTTCTGCATCAAGTACTAGATAATCCTCTTCATGATTTTTATTTCGTTTTTGCCATTGCTGTGATTTTTTTAAACTATAATCATTCCCCTTACAAGGATTTTCTCTATTCCAATAAGCATGAAATCTTCCAAAAGATGAATCCAATTCATTATATTCTTCATAATCAATATAATAAAAAAATATTAAGGTCGTATCAGTTTCATTTTCGATTTCAATTTTAGCTTGTAGAGAAAAAGGCATAGGCCAGAAGCAATTAAATCCTTTACCATCTTGTGGGCTCATAGATAATGGTAAACTCCAAAAATTTATTGATTTAGCATGACCTACTCCAAAAAAATCCCCAATTGGAACCTCAACTGAAGGATTTAATTCATTATCCCACCACATTCGAATTATTACTTTTCTTAAATAGTAAGGGTCTTCGTCTTTTACCCCAAGAGTCATCCAAATATGTTTTATAATTCCCGAACCAGAGATATTACATATTTCAATCTTCTCTTTTGAGTTTATTAATTTGAAATCATTATTAGCTCCTTTTCGGTCATAGCTAGAGATCCTCTTTCTTTTAACATTTTTCTTTATTTTAGCAAGATCTGATAAAGAACTATATCCAATTTCCATTCAAATCATCTTAGTAAAATATAATTTAAATGGAGAAATGAATAGAGATTAAAAAAATTGATTTTTTCTCATCATTATTATTACTCATTCTCCTTGAATCTGCACGAAAACTCTTCTATTACGAGGTCCATCATATTCCGCGAACATTATACCCTGCCAGGTTCCAAGCATTAATCGGTTTTTATGAATCAATAGTTCAATTGAATGTCCTGTTAGGGAACATTTGATGTGGGCATCAGAGTTGCCTTCTCTATGTCTGAAGGAGTACCCAAGTCCACCTCCATTTGGGACCAATTTTCCTAGATAATTACTAATATCTTTAATTACTGAAGGATCTGCATTTTCATTGATAGTCATCCCGGCTGTTGTATGAGGGACAAATACTCGGCAAACACCTTCTTCAACATTAGAACTTCTAAGAATCTTACGGATCTCGCTGGTAATATCTAATAAGATTTCTCTTTCTGGAGTTTTTAATCGAAATTCCTCAAATAATATCATTATATCACCAAGATTTAATTAATTTGTAAAAACTTAAATTAATTTCCTATTCATTAAAAGAACCATGTTTTCCTTTTCCTTCTGTGAAAGCGATACTTCCTTTCAAATATTCACCGCTTTCTATAGTTTTTAATCCATATTCAAATTCTTTAACCATAGCATCCTCTAAACTCAAACCAGACTGTTCATAGGTAGATAAACGATCATTTCTCATGCATATTTTAGGAAATTTCGCGATTTGCCTTGCTAACTTTTCTGCTTCCTGCCTTGATTGACCATTGTTAACAATTCGATTGGCAATACCCCATGAATATGCTTCTTCAGCTGTTATTGGGCGTCCCGTAAGAATCATATCCAAAGCTCTACTCAATCCAATAAGTCTAGGTAAACGTACAGTCCCACCATCAACTAAAGGTACACCAAATCTGCGGTTGAACACGCCAAATATAGCATCTTTTTCAACCACACGTAAATCACACCATATAGCAAGTTCAAAACCACCAGCAACAGCATATCCTGCTACAGCAGCAATTACCGGTTTAGATAATTTCATCCTTGTAGGTCCCATAGGACCATCCCCATTCATTTCAATTTTATTTCCATAACCTTGAGTAATAGCTTTTAAGTTGGCTCCAGAACAAAATGTTCTATTAGCACCCCAAAGAACTGCTACTTCTGCCTTATCATCGTTTTCAAATTTTCGAAAAGCATCAGCAAGTTCTTTAGCAGTAGGACCATCTACAGCATTTTTAACATCAGGATTATTTATAATGATCGTATAAACAGGGTATTTAATCTCAATAAGAACTACCATGGAAAAACATAAATTTTTAGAAATAAAAAATTTTTTTCTATTTTTCGATTATTCTTTTTAAAAAAATTGTATTCATAGGTTTATTAATTTTGATTACTCTTTTTAATAACTCAGATTCAATTAAATATTATCTCTAGATTGATTTTGGGTAATTATTGCAAACTTACTTTAATCTATTGGATAAATTTCCTTAAACATTAAAGATCACTTCTAATAATCATGCTTATTAATCAGCTTTAATAATTACAGCGAATCGGTTAAACTTATATATGATGCAGATTATTCAACTAAATATCGATTAGATCAAATATTATTTTGATCTACTAGATGGGTATCTTATTAAAAAATAAAGAAAAATTTAATAAATAGAAGTTGGAACCTATGGTCATAAAAACTAACATAACTGAGATGTTAGGAATTAAACATCCTATAATTGCAGCACCAATGGGACCCTTTTACACGACAAAACTAACAATTGCTGTCTCAGAGGCAGGCGGTTTAGGCGTTCTTAGCCATATAAATTTAAGTGAGGGCGTTAGTTTAAACCAAATAAAAGAAAGCATGAAAACGGTAGTTGATTATACCGATAAACCTTTTGGACTAAATATTAGAACAGCAACGCTTCAACCTGATGCGATAAAATTATGCAGACAAATTCCAAGATTTATAATGAATAATCCTAAAATCAAGGATCAATGTAATTATTTAATTACTAGCGCAGGATCTCCCAAATTATTATACAATAAATATTTTGAGATATTGAAAGAAAGTTCAAATATTAAACATTTTCATGTAATACCTTCTTTAGAGCTGGCTAATAAAGTGATAAAGTATGGAGTTGATGGGATAGTTGCGACCGGGCATGAAGGTGGAGGTCATCAATCATATGATAATACAAGCACATTAATTTTATTACAACAAATTAGAAAAGAATTACCAGAAGTTCCTGTGATTGCTTGTGGAGGATATGCTACCGGAGAGGGATTAGCGTCAGCTTTAGCAATGGGAGCAGGGGCTATCTCAATGGGAACAAGACTTATTGCTTCAAACGAATGTGAGTTCCATGAAAATTATAAAAATAAGGTCAAGGATTCAACTGTATCTGATATTAAATTAGTTACAGGGGTTTTTGGACCTGCTCGAGTATTGAAGAATAGTTATGTGGAGAACATTAATGCAGTTTCAAATAAAGCAGAAAAAAGAGCTGAAGAAACATCAATCTCAGTTATAAGAGAGGATGTAATTCGATTAGAAAAAGCCTATGAAGGAAATGTTGATGATGGTATTATTCTTCTAGGACAGAGTTGTGGGTTGGTAGATGAAATTAATAGTGTCTCAAACATTATTAATTCAATTGTATATAATGCTGAGGAATGTTTAAAGAATGCATACAGCATGATAACGTAAGAAAAACGAGGGATTTGAAAAATGTTTGAATCCGTGGTTGTATCAATCTTTCAAAAAGTTAATATTGCAGAAATAAATAGTATAAAATTATTCGATTATGAAGATTCTCTCTATAATTATTTTAAAGATGAGGATA
>JBHLKV010000210.1:0-4756 GCA_048886305.1 Candidatus Hodarchaeota archaeon | reverse complement strand
AAAAATTGGAAGTTAATATTGATATTTTACAATTTCAAATTAATAAATACATAACAATTGGTGGGTTTTTTTATTTAAACAATAAAGAATTACCAACAATTCTACTCTTCCATGGAAATGGAGAGATTGCATTAGATTATCAATATTTTTTAGATTTTTTTTTTGAATGTGATGTTAACTTAGCAGTTGTTGATTTTCGTGGCTATGGATTTAGTTCCGGTGCACCAATTTATAGTAGTCTAATAACTGATGCTATACCAATTTATAATGAATTTTATAAGTGGATGCAAAATAATAATTTAAACGATTCTCTTTTTATCCTAGGTCGTTCACTTGGTAGTGTTTGTGCCTCTGAAATCGGGGCTAATAATCCCAATGGTTTGCGTGGAATTATTTTTGAGAGTGGGTTTGCAAGTGCTTATAATATGATGACACGATTATTTAGAGTTAATAGTCCTGAAATCACTCCAGAATCCCTAATTGAGTATTCCAATGATACAAGAATAAAGAAGTTTAAAAAACCCGTTCTAATTATTCATGGAACAGCTGATTGGATTATTCCAACTGAAGAAGGAATACTAATATATAAAAACCTCCCTGAAATCGTTGAAAAGAATATAATTTTAATAGAGGGTGCTGGTCATAATAATATCTTCTCTTTTAAAAATGAGTACATTACTCCCTTAAAGGAATTTATCTCTAAATATAAATAATCATTGTTTTTTACAATTATTTCTTCTAAAAATTGGACTAGAGATCATTTTATTACTTATATTAATATTGAATATTATGTTAAAAAGTGATTATAAACAAATAAATGGGAGAAATATCATGTCTCAATATAGTTATAATTATTGCATTTATTGTGGTGGTAAGCTACCTGATCATCATAAGAATAAAGCAAATTTTTGCTGTTATTGTGGAAAACAAATAAGAATTGAAAAGACTAGTATATCAAATCAAAGAATCCAATGTACAATTTGCCATAAATACATTAATTATAATGAAACTAGAACCATAATCTGTTCCTATTGTGGTAGTAAATATCATGATTCTTGCGTATCAGCTTGGATGATGAAGTATAATGCATGTCCTATGTGTCAAAATGTATTTTTAAATCCTAATCTTATTCAATTAAATAAGGAATTATAAAAAAAAAGATAAAAAATTATTTTACTTTTATAAAAATTCCATTTTCAACAAACCAAGTTAGGTTTGCAAAGAGGAATAACCACTCAGCAAGAGTTCGGGCCTCAACAGCAACATCTTCATTTACTCTATTAACGATCAATAAAATCAAATACAAAATAAAGAAAAATGCCACAATTATGTTAAATATGACTTGCCATGTAGGGAAATCTGATATTTTACGTTCTAAAGCGGCATAACCAAAAAGATATAGTATACCTGTAAAGAAGAAAAGTAATTCTGATATGTAGTGCATTTTATATGCATCTTCAGCATTAAATATTGCTAAACCTAAAATTCCTACTGCTGAAAGTACGCCAAAAATACACATTAACCAAGTTCCCAATTTATAGGATCCTTTTTGTAGTAAGTATTGAGTAAAACCATATATAAAGAAAATCATAAGTATTCCTGTAATAAACCATAGAGCATTAAAATAAATCCATAAGTCATTTGATGAGGGTTCTCCTAAGTTACTGATAAATGTAGACAAAAAACTAAAATCAGGATGTACTAAAATCGCTGGTATAAGCCCAATAATGAAGATTAAGACTCCTATAATAGCAAAATAACTTGCATGAATTTTTTCATAGATTTTATTCAGTTTTTCCATCGTTATTTTTTCCATATAATATTTATTAAAACTATATAGAATCTAGGTCATATTTATAATTATATTAATAAAATGTTTTTAAAAGGATTAGAGTAAAAATATATAAAAAAATTAATTATTTCATTTTTTAGTAAATCCTTCTATTGCATCTGCAAACTCATAAATTAATATAAGTTTGAATTCTGGGTCTTTTTTTTCAAAAGGAATAATCTCATTTCCGGTGTAAATATCTGAAGGAGAAGATTTCTCAAAAATACTAGAAAAAGGAGTTGCTAATGTTGAAATGTCAATAAACTCATTAGGAGTATTTACATGTTTATTTTTCTCTATATTATTAATTCCTTTATTAATTAATTCTAAACTCATTTTCAATCTCACATTAATTTATTTACCCATATTATAATGTCAGCCTTATTTAAAAGAAAACACTCGACAAATTTAGTAATAAAACTAAAACAAAATTTTATAATAAATCTGGACTTATTTTAAGATTCTTTACTATCTCTCCTAAATATAATTTCATAAAGTATCTTTCACTTTTGCAATAATCCAGCTTTTCTTTATTAGTAAGATTAGAATTAGTTAATAAAAGAGAATGCAAAATTTTTATAATTGCTAAATTTTTATTAACAATAATGAGAGAATCACTTGTAATGATACAATTAATCTTCTCATTTTCAATCTCATTTACAGATGACTTTTTAAAGTCTGGTTGTTGATGGATTAGACATGATTCTTTTATCTTTCCAATATGTAAACCCATCTTTCAGCACCTAAAATTCATCTTTCATTAAGAATTCTTGCTTCAAAATATGTTTGTGTTTAGTTGTCGACTTTACTTCTATATCGTCTTCTCTATTTTGAAAATTATCAATAGGAAAAGATTTGTTATACAAATTAAGGATCAAAATTATGAGATTAGAGATATTATGAAAACACTCTTTTGAGTCCTTATAATCGAATAAATCAGCTACAAGTTTAGATAATAATCGAAATTTTATTCTTTGAATTCTCCTTTTATTTTGTGATTCTTCTGGTTTTAGAATTTTATCTAGAAGATCTTCAACTTTCTTTTCTAGTAATTGTGAATTCACTTTTCATCTAAGTTGGAATATTAGTTTAAAGATAGTTCTTTACCAAAATATAAAAAGTGAGATATTTTTTGTCTTTAAAAGCTTTTAAATTAATAATTTTACAAATAATCTAAAAAATAGTGATATCATCTAATAATCATCTATTAATTAAAAGCAGTCAGAGAAATTACTACTTGTAAGAGGGAAAAGTAACAATTTAACAAAGGTATTTAATCCATTTAAAGAATAGGAAAAAAAAGGATTTATTTTAATTTATTTCTTTTTCTAACAAAGAGTATAGAAATACCAATCATTCCACAGATAAGTATGAATAAATTGTAACTCGGAATCTTGTCTTCTTCTATACTAGGCAGAGCAGGAACAAAATCCGCATAAGTACAATTATAAGGGGGTGGCCAATACCTTGTATTTAGCAGACACTCCATACTACTTGGAATTTCCTCAACTGCGTCAGGAATATAAGCAACTATTGAATGTTGTGAAATTCCACTGAGAATATTAACTGGAGTGGCTGTACTTTGGTTTTCCCAAGCAGTACCATTCCATACTTCATAAGCAAAATCGCCTCCTCCCAAGCTATAACCCTTCTCTAAAGTGACAAAAAAAGGGGGATTATATTCATATTCTAATCTGTAATAAGGAGCTTTCCAGGCATAATTGAGTTCTCCCTCCCAGGGTATAAATTCTTCGGAAAAAGTAAGGAAACCCCAATGAAAATCACTCCAACCAGCAAGATCACCCGCTACAGTTAAATTTACATACTGTCCAGTAATATTAAGTTGAACAATATCAATTTCATCACGATAATCACCAATAACAGTTTCATCAGTATCTTCGCAATATCTATAAACATCGTCTTCTGCATCATCGAAAATATAATCATAACCTCTAGCAACTGGTAAGAAATAAATTAATGATAAAAAGAAAATAATACTAAAGACCGCTAATGATATGTTTCTTTTTTTCATTTTCCTTCAATTCATATTTTTTTCTTAAAATAATTTATTGAATTAAATAGAAATAGGTTATATGGTTATATAAATAATTTGGACTTTTCATGTTTTAAAATTAATAGGTTACCTTCTATTTCTCTCTTAAACTCACCTTTGAGGATCATCTCCTCTATTATGAAATTCCATAGAAATTTATCTTGATGTGTTCTTTATCAATGAATAAATTTAAAAAAAAAATTATTTTTTTTTATATTTTTTTCTCAATAGAAAAAATGCAACACCAATCATTGAGCCTATGAGGAGGAATATATTATATCCAGGAATCTCGTCCCCACCTCCAGAAGTAGGTCGAGCAGGGGCATAATCTGCGTAACTACAAGGATATCCGTTAAAACCTGCATATAACAAACATTTCATACTACTCGGAATTTCTTCAACCACATCAGGAATATAGGCAGATATGGAATGTTGTGAAACTTCATTTAAAATATTAGCTGGAGTTGCAGTGCTCGAATTTTCCCAATGAGTTCCATTCCATTCTTCATGAAAAAGGGTTTCTCCCGAAATATAAGCTCTTTCTAAAGAAATAAATGAAGATTCAATCTCTAATTCATAATAAGGAACAGTCCAAATAAAAAAGAGAGGTCCAGATGGTCTAAAGTTTTCTGAAAAAACAAGGTAAAACCAATGATATATATTCCAATCACTAATATTACCAGCCACAGTAAAACTTGCATGTTTTCCAGTAATATTAAGGTTAACAATATCAATCTCATCATGATAATCACCAATTACTGTTTCTTCTGTATCTGTGCAATATTGATAAACATCGTCTTCTGCATCGTCAAAAATATAATCATAACCATTTACAACCGGTAAGATAGAGATTACTGAAAAAAGGATAAGAA
>JBHLKV010000209.1:0-4762 GCA_048886305.1 Candidatus Hodarchaeota archaeon | reverse complement strand
GGAGCAATTTCCAGCGCCATAGGTAGATTTGTTGATGAAATGACAGATCTAGGATATAGACAAATGATGAAAGCTTACTATTTCGCAGGAGCTCTCAAATATATAAAACATCCTGAACAAATTCTAACCAGCAAAACACTTCAAGGATTCATACGATTAGTCGCATCTCCTAACTATGGTTCAGCAGCAAACTTTCTCCACACGCGTAATCTAATGGTAAGCGCTATGCACTTCCAAGACGCCTACAACTTCGATTTGGAGCGAGTAAAATCATGCTTAGTCCATTACGGCGTAGTAGATCCCGATAACCCAGCAAAAGTTCTCGAAATACCCTTTTGCGCCATGAATACACTGCATCGGGAGAGAATAGAAGAAGCCCTAGCAATCCAAGGGGAACAAGCAAAGAAACCTGAAGTAATCCAATCAGAGATCGAAGAACTTTTGGAGGCCGTTAAGGAGTAACTCTCATTGTTTTATTTTTTCTTTAATTTCAATTTTTTCATACTTTTTTATTCCTAAAAGTTATAGTTTTATTTTAGTTAAGAATTACAAAAAGAGTTATATTGGGTCAGATATTTTTAGTCTATAGTTATCTGATAATAGGGCTCTAAAAAGGGAATAGCCCAATTTAGGAATATATAAAGGGTAAAAAATAAAACAATAATTAGGATTAAAAGTCCCAGTAATATCGATAAATTTTTAGTTTCAATAGGAATATTCAATTTTAAATAATAAATCGTTATTATAATCACCCCAATTAATGGAATAATCAAAATACTATAAAAACGATGTACTGATGACATCACAAAATAGAAGAACTCATTAGTTTTGTCAATTAAAGTAAATATAACCATTAAAAAGGATATTAGGTAAAGAATGAATATTATAATATCGATTAAGATCAATCTGACAAGACTTTCTATTGGAATTCTGTCATTCAATAAAAATATTGAGGGTATACTTAAACAAATTAGGAGAATAAGGCTAATAAAATCAGAAACAGAACTTATTATAAGCAAGCCGGGAAGTAAAATGAGTATACTTATCAGCAGAAAAATAAAACCAATAATACCATTTATTGCATCCAATAGGATATATTGGTTTTTTCCTTTATTCTTCATTTTAAATTATCACTCGGATTTTGACACTTATGAAAAATAATAATCTACAGGAGTATATATTTATTTACTGAATTTTTTTTAATTTATTCAATTATAGTAATAAGAAACTTATTTCTTCTTTTTTAAATATAAGATTATCTCTACTCCTTGCAATTATTAATAATGTATCGTCATCACTCTCCATCTTGTAACTATTATTATGTAGGCGTCAGGAGAAGAATTAATAAAAGAAGATTAAATCCACTGAAATGATAGCAAAAGCAGCCCCAAATGCGATAGCAATGGCAGACCAATCAACCATTGATGTATCTGTGTGTGATATTCGATCTAAAACCGGAAAAGCTGGTTTGTAAAGTGCCATTAGTAAGATATTAAATCCTATGGCTGAAAAAAGCGGAATCGTTTTATCTTCTAATAGATTTGGAGCAAATATGGATACATAAAATACAACAAAAATAAAGTATGATATAGATCCACTCGATATGAAAACTCGTCTCCAGTATGAGTCACGCAAAGAAATATTGACTAATGGCATTAGAAGGAGCATAATGGTACTCCCGATAATAAGAAAGATAACAGCAATAATACCCATTATTATAGGTGATACTCCTCCGATCTCCATCACTTTTCCCCAATCAGATAACATGGGGAGATCCCCAATATCGATTAAAATTCCTACGCCTTCTGCTATAAAATTCGTTCCAGCTAACATCAGTAATGGCAGAAGCTTAGGATTACGTTTACGCCATAATACAAGCGTTATGATAGAAGAACAAAAGAGATTAAAGAGTGGTCCCATGGCTCCTGTAAAAGGGAAGAATTTTATAGGAACATAGCTGCAGGAAACATAAGATTCGGTAAAAGGATTAACATGTATTGCAATGTCAGAAATACCTCCTACCATTAAGTAAGCAAGAGCATGACCAGTTTCATGAATTGTAAGCCCTAAGCAATAACTAAAGGCATATGCTCCTAGCATTAACAACATCGATTTTAAAGCAGAGAACTCATATACTTTTAAAGGTTCATTCATACTTTTTCAATCATTGGTTTTGCAGGAGTATAACTAATCGAAAAGTAATAATTTTTCAATATAAATAATTAGGAGTCCATTTTTTACTTAATAGTAAAAACTAATTGAGGATTTCATGAAATTCATATAAAACCTGATTTTTCCTACTTTTACCTACTTAAGATATATCAAAACCTTTAAATAGTATTATTGTTAAAAATACATAGGCATTGTTGAAACTACATAGCAAACTTTGATATAGAAATGCAAGTTCAAATTCTCTACTCATCCTAACAATGGATGCGAAGTTCAGCATGAATAATTTTTGAACTAATCTCAATTAGGCAAGAAAAAATGAAAATTCTATTAATATATCCTCCCTTTAAGGTTGGAAAAGGTATGGGAAAGGTTATGTGTAGTCCTCCATTGTCATTATTGACTCTAGCAGGGGCAGTTAAAGATCTGGATCATGAAATAGAAATCCTTGATTTAAATATAGATCCATCTTATGGCATTGAACAGATAGAACAAAAGATAAGACAGTATGATATGGTTGGAATCACTTGTATGACAAACACCTTTAAAGTAGTATTAAATATTTGTAGAATTGCTAAAAAAAACAGAGTTAAAACTCTACTGGGTGGATTTCATCCAACCCTAAAACCTGATATTATTGATGAGTTTAAATGCATTGACATGATTTGTAGAGGTGAAGGAGAAGAAACTTTTAGAGAATTACTAGATGGTAAACCGAAAAATGAAATTTTAGGGCTGTCATATAGAGATAACGGTGCAATATTTCATAATCCGGATCGCCCTTCTATTACAAATTTGGATGAAGTATCCTATCCGAATAATAACCTTATTCCTTCTGATTTCTATCATTATTTATGGATAAAAGCGTGGGTTGTTGAATCCAGTAGAGGATGCCCTTTTACCTGTAATTTTTGTTGCGTGACTAAATTTTATAACGGTAAATATAGAACAAAATCTCCCCAAAGAGTAATTAATGAACTTTTTAATGTACCTAAGGATGTTAAACTGATATTTTTTGTTGATGATAATTTTTCGCTCAACCAAAAGCGTATTCTTCGTATTTGTGAATTAATAAGAATCAATAAACTACATAAACGACTTATGTTTGTTTGCCAGAGTCGAGTTGATGATTTAGCAAACAATCCCAATATGGTTAAAGCGATGTCAAAAGCAGGATTTATATGTGTCTTTCTCGGTATCGAATCAACAAAACAGATGAGTTTAAACCGAATGAATAAGCAATATACACTTGATAAATTACGCAAGTGCATTAATCTCTGTCATAAGAATGGAATTATTGTTTTTGGATCTTTTATTATAGGCAATTTAGGAGAAGATGCAGCAGACACATGGGAAACTCTTCATATGATGAAAGAACTTGAAATAGATCTTATGATGACTAATCCAATAACACCATTTCCAAATACGCCTCTCTATGATGAGGCTGTGGCTAATAATTGGATATCTAAGGATTTTAAATGGGAAAAATGGGATTTAACACCTGTCATGAGAACTCCTAATATGACTAAAGAGGAAATACAAGATCTACTCGATGAAAGTTATAGATTCTTCTACAATGATATCGGATATTTATTATTCGGAAAACGATTATTGAGGCTGCTCTTCAATCCAAAATTTTGGTGGTTTCGTAAAGTTGCTTTTTCATTTCTAATTAATGGATTAACAAAATTCTTAATGCAATTAGATTAATCTCAAATCTGAAATAATCTCATTCGTATTATTATCCAAATATTTCTTAAAAAAATGAAATTATATTTATAGTTATAAGAGATTTATTTCTTCTTTTTTAAATAAAAGATTATCCCTACAATTGCTAATATTGCTACAATTGGTACTGTGATTGCAATTATTAATAGAGTGTTTTCTTCACCATCACTACTAGGCGAACTTATATAGAAATTATATTCCATTGTTTGACTCTGGTATAATGTTTTATTAGCACTTAAATCAACTGTCTTATACCCAGTTCCCAAAGTGCTGCAATCAATCAAAATTTCATAATACCCAGAAGTTCCGTTATTTATGTTAACTAACTGCGTTCCACCTCCATCTATTTCATAGTAAATAGTAGCATCATCGATCGGTCCAATTATACCTATGTCTTGATAATAAAGAGTTATATTAAATGTATCAGATGGAGCAAAATCAGTATCTTGGGATGGAGAAATCAATGAAAGTTGAGTGTTCGCTAAAACTATAAAATCTTCCTCCAAATAAGCCACATGTGTCGCATTGTACCAATGATATTGTACTATATAATTACCATATTCAGATATAAAATCGCTTAAATCGACCAATGGGAATGTAACTTCATGTTCATTAGAAATTGGGCCAAATACAGTAGTGTAATTAATAAAGCCTGATGAGCTATATATTGTAAGATTTACATCTCCAGTAATTTTATCATTAAATCCTGCTACAAATTGGAGATCATCAAGATAGTGAACTGTTATTGAATTAGTACTATCCACCAAAATGCTTATATCGTCAGCAAAATTAATACTTGTACAAAATAGTCTCCAATTAGAACTATTCCCAACATCATCTATAGAAATTTCTTTATAAGGTCCAG